>CBDUGR010000280.1:0-4136 GCA_965366515.1 uncultured Gammaproteobacteria bacterium
ATAATTGTGCATCACGGGTATTTTTGGCGTGGTGATGATCCCTGTGTTAGAGGAATTCTGCGTAACCGCTTGGCGCTGTTGCTCAAACAGAATATCAATCTCATTGCTTATCATTTGCCCCTGGATGCTCAACCTGAGTTTGGTAACAACCAGCAGTTGGCTAATTTGCTAAATATTAATGTGACAGGGAGTATGGATCCGATTGAAACGGCGGGGCTAGGGTTGGTAGGATCACTTTCCGTTGCCATGCAGGGCGAGCAATTTGCTCAACTGCTCAATGATAAATTGCATCGAATGCCGTTGTATGTGCCCGGTGCGGCAAAGTCAATTAAGCGTATTGCCTGGTGCACTGGTGCCGCTCAAGATTATATTGATAGAGCGGCGGAACTTGGAGTTGATGCGTACCTGACAGGTGAAGTGTCTGAACGTACTGTTCATTTGGCACGCGAATATGGGCTGCATTTTTATGCTGCCGGGCATCATGCGACAGAGCGTTATGGGGTGCAAGCTTTAGGTGAGCGTTTGGCCACACAGCTCGGGATCGAGGCTCACTTTATTGATATTGATAACCCGGTATAGCGTTAGAAAACCCAGTGTTACGCTTTACCGCTTGGCGCCGATTCCTTTTCCAGATCATCTGGTTTCTGTGAAGCAACACTAAAGGACTCTGAGAGCATACCCTCATCCTCACCATCACTTTTGGGAGCATAGTCCTTGGGTGGCTCAACTGTCTCTGTTGCGCTAGCGGACTTATCGGCAGTGCTTTTCTCCACTTCGTTGATGAAAGAACCCATGGGGCTGGATTCTTGTTGGCTTAGTTGGGGTGTCATTCTAACGTCTGTCAGCGATTCAGCACTTTCCGCCAGGTGCTTGTATACTTTCACGTAATCTTCGGTCAGATTGTTCACAAGTTCGGAGGTTTTGCTAAAATGTTGCGTCACCCCCTGCTTATATATCTCGTAGTCATGCTTTACCTGATCCAGCTCATCCTGCAGTTTTCGAGCACGAGCTTCATCAGAATGCATAAATTTATAGATGGCGAGGCCCACGGCGATACCCGCGGCAAAAGCCAGTATCGCTACTAACAAGCTTGAGCTAAAAAGATCCACAACAACTCCAAAGTGGTATGTGTTTACAGCCAGATTGCCGCACCAGGTGCGGCTAGTGTGCTATGCGCTAGACTGCAGGGGAAACGTCCTCTGCTTGCAAACCCTTCTGGCTTTCAACAACAGTATATTCTACTTGCTGTCCATCGAGAAGTTTACGATAACCTTCTCCCGTAATGGCTCTATAATGGACAAAGACATCTTGACCGTCTTCTCGCTCTATAAAGCCATACCCCTTAGCATTATTAAACCACTTTACGGTACCTTTTTCACGCTCTGACATGCTCTTTTCCTCTAACACTTTTATTATATTAATTTTTTAGCGCCAGCTTACGAGCCAAATCCATGTCGCAGTCCTGGCTTGTAGAGCATTATATAGCTAGAAATGCGGGGGGCAACTGATATAGCTCAAGAATTGCTGTTATCGTACGAGCCTGAATTTAAATGATTTTATTCCTTTAGTGCCGATATTTGAGTGATTTGTGCCGTGATCTTATCAATGGCGGCCTCTATCTCAGATAGCTTTTCGCGTTCCTTAGCCACCACCGTCGGTGGTGCCTTGCTAATGAATTTCTCATTACTGAGCTTACCGTTTATTCTGGATAACTCTCCACTCATTTTGTCGAATTCCTTCTGTAACCGCACAAGTTCTGAAGCTACGTCAATCAACCCTTTCATGGGCACTAATAATTCCATGTCTCCCACTAGCTGAATAGCGGACAATGGTGGTGCTTCCATATCTGCCAGGAGAGTTATGCCCTCAAGTTTTGCCAGCTTGACAAGAAACTGTTGATTCTCGGCGAGACGACGCTGATCCTCGGTGGATGCATTTTTTAGCAGTACAGGTATGGGTAAGGCTGGTGAAATGTTCATTTCGCCGCGAATATTGCGCACCGCCATCACCACGCCCTTTACCCATTCAATATCACTCAGAGCCTGCTCGTCCAGCAGCGTTGCATCGCTCACCGGATAGGGTTGATGCAAGATCGTCTCACCCGTTTTACCAGCGAGCCCTTTGATTTTTTGCCAAATTTCTTCGGTGATAAAAGGCATCATCGGATGGGCCAGCCGGAGCGTGGCCTCCAGTACTCTAATCAGTGTGCGTCGGGTTCCTTTTTTCTGTGCGGAACTGGCGTTTTCATCCCAGAGTACCGGTTTTGATAACTCAAGGTACCAATCGCAGTATTCGTTCCAGATAAAGTTGTACAGTGCCTGCGACGCCAGGTCGAAGCGGTAATTATCAATTCCTCCGGCTACTGCCTGTTCAGCCTGTTGCAGTTTGGCAACAATCCAGCGGTCCGCCAGCGATAGTTGATAATCTTCAGCGTTATCCTGTCCGCAGTCTTCCTGTTCTGTATTCATTAAAACATAACGCGTAGCATTCCAGATTTTATTGCAGAAATTTCTGAATCCTTCAATGCGTCCTACATCAAAGTTAATGTCTCTACCGGTTGAGGCCAGTGAATAATAGGTGAATCTTAACGCATCTGTACCATAAGCATTGATGCCGTCTGGAAAGTCAGCACGTGTCATTTTCTCAATATTTTTGCGCAGGTGGGGCACCATCATTCCGGCAGTTCGTTTTTCTACCAGAGACTCAAGATCAATGCCGTCTATCAGGTCTATCGGATCCAGTACGTTGCCTTTGGATTTGGACATTTTTTGCCCGTGACTATCTCTGACCAATCCGTGTACATAGACGGTGTGAAAGGGGATTTCGTCCATAAAGTGCAAAGTCAGCATGATCATTCGTGCGACCCAGAAAAAAATGATATCAAAGCCTGTTACGAGGACATCAGTAGGATGAAAGGTTTGAAGCTCTAATGTTTTTTTCGGCCAACCCAAAGTACCAAAGGTCCATAGTCCGGAAGAGAACCAGGTGTCCAGCACATCTTCATCCTGTGCTAGCGCGAGCTCAGCAGGGAGGTTGTATTTTTCTCTGACCTCCTGTTCCGATCGCCCCACATAAACCTGCCCCTGATCGTCGTACCAGGCTGGAATACGATGTCCCCACCATAATTGGCGGGAAATACACCAGTCCTGAATATCTCGCATCCACGAGAAATACATGTTTTCGTATTGTTGTGGTACAAATTTAATTGCGCCATCTTCCACTGCCTTGATGGCTCGTTCGGCCAGTGGCTTGGTGGATACATACCATTGATTGGTTAGATAGGGTTCGATTACCACTCCGCTGCGGTCGCCGCGGGGTACCTTAAGGGTATGCGCATCGATCTTTTCCAGCAAGCCCAGGTTTTCCAGATCCTTAACCACCTGCTTGCGGGCTTCAAAGCGATCCAATCCCTGGTATGGTTTTGGAGCATTCGTGTTGATTTGAGCATCGTCATTAAAAATATTTATTTTTTCGAGTCCATGACGCTCGCCCATCTCATAGTCATTGAAATCATGTGCTGGAGTTATTTTTACGCAGCCTGTACCGAAGTCTCTATCAACATAATCGTCGGCAATAATCGGGATTTCACGATTTGCAAGTGGCAGCATGATGGTTTTACCAATGAGATGCTGGTATCTCTCGTCGTCCGGGTGCACCGCCACGGCGGAATCACCAAGCATGGTTTCCGGGCGTGTGGTGGCGACTGTAAGGTGCGCAGACCCATCGGCCAGCGGATATTTAAAATGCCAAAGGCTGCCCTGCTCCTCTTCGGAAATGACCTCCAGGTCAGAAATAGCCGTATGTAGTTTTGGATCCCAGTTCACCAGTCGGTTGCCGCGGTAGATGAGCCCCTGATCATAAAGTTGAACAAACACCTCCTGAACAGCGGTATAAAAGCCCTCATCCATTGTGAAGCGTTCGCGTGACCAGTCTGGTGAGGCACCCAGTCGTCGCAGTTGGCCAGTGATGGTGCCTCCTGACTCCTCCTTCCACTCCCAGATGCGATCGATGAAGGCATCACGCCCAAGGTCGTGGCGGTGCTTGCCGTCGGCTTCGAGCTGGCGCTCCACGACCATCTGCGTGGCAATACCCGCATGGTCGGTACCCGGCTGCCACAGGGTCGGACGGCCGCGCAT
>CBDUGR010000281.1:0-4123 GCA_965366515.1 uncultured Gammaproteobacteria bacterium
GACCGGTAAGCAGTTGGGGGTCAGTACCATTATTGTGATGCCCAAGACCACGCCGGATATCAAAGTGGAGTCGGTGCGAGCGATCGGTGCCAAGGTAATATTGCATGGGGATACCTATGATGAAGCTTCTGCGTATTCCAAAAAGCTGGGCAAAGAAAAAAATTATACCTATGTTCATCCTTTTGACGATCCCGATGTGATTGCCGGACAAGGAACGATTGGCATGGAAATACTGAGGCAGGTTACTGGGCCCTTGTATGCGGTTTTCGTGCCCGTTGGTGGCGGTGGGCTGATTGCCGGTGTTGGGGCTTATATCAAATATGTTCGGCCTGACGTAAAGGTGATTGGTGTAGAGGCGGAAGATTCGGCCTGTATGAAAGCGGCATTGGAAAAGGGGCGGCGCGTGGTATTGCCAGAGGTGGGTATTTTCGCCGATGGGGTGGCTGTTGCTCAGGTTGGAAAAGAGACTTTTCGGATTGCGCAAAAATGTGTCGATGAGATCGTCACCGTCAGTACTGATGAGATCTGTGGGGCGATTAAAGATATTTTTAATGATACGCGTTCAATCGCCGAGCCAGCAGGTGCGATGGCAGTGGCTGGCCTGAAGAAGTATGTTGAAAATCGTCGATTGAAAAATAAAACGCTATTGGCAATCGATAGCGGTGCAAATGTTAATTTTGATAGGTTGCGGCATATTTCCGAGCGCTCTGAGCTAGGCGAACGGCGCGAGGCGATTGTCGCTGTGGTGATCCCTGAGCAGACTGGCAGCTTTAAAGCATTTTGCGAGGCGCTGGGGAAACGCAATATTACGGAGTTTAATTACCGCTACTCGGATTCCAGTGAAGCTCAGGTGTTTGTGGGTGTGCAGCTCAGCGATGCCGGGTCGGCCCGTCGCGATTTGCTGCGAGAGTTGCGAGGCAAGAAATACCATGTGCTGGATATGACGGATAATGAAATGGCGAAGCTGCATGTCCGTCATCAGGTCGGGGGGCATGCGCCGACCGTTGATCATGAGGTGGTTTTTCGCTTTGAATTTCCAGAGCGCCCCGGTGCTCTAATGAAGTTTTTGCAAACCCTGGGACAGCGCTGGAATATCACGCTATTTCATTACCGCAATCATGGTGCTGCCTATGGGCGCGTCATGGTAGGGTTGCAGGTGCCACCGAAAGAGAAGAAGCTGGCCCAGGCCTACTTCGACAAGATTGGTTATTCCTACAGTGAAGAAACCGAAAATCCGGCTTACCAGATGTTTCTTCAGTAGCAAATAAAGGGGAGGTCTTCTTGAGGCAGTGCTATTCGGGAAGTTCGTATTTCTAAAACAGAATCAACTGGCTGTTTGTTGCCAGCCCATTGAGCGGCACGTCCCAGGCATTTCGAACCAGGGTTTCAACTAGTTGAAAATCGTGGCCTAACCCCAGCAAAAATGGTTTTTGGCGTTGGCTGTTGTTAAGCATAAAGGCAAAGCTACGGTCATAATAGCCTTTGCCCATACCGACGCGATTACCGCTAGAGTCAACCGCAACCAGCGGTACCAGAACTAGATCAAGCGCTTCAGCGGGGCATCGTTGGTTTAATTGATGCTCGGGCTCGGCAATTTGGTAGCGGTTTGGAATGAGTACCGTATCCTGCTCAACGGGCGCAAAATACAACTGGTTTGCTCCATTGCCATCCACCACAGGCAAATAGCAAAGTTTGCCCGATTTCCAGGCAAGCTTTAAAAGTGGGGCCGGGTCGATCTCTCCCCCGTGCGCTTGGTAAAAAGCAATTTTTTCGCTTTGCTTGAACAGTTCTGATTGGCTTATTTGATCGGCTAGCCGTTGTGATGCATGCAATTGCTCGGCGCTGCCAAGTGCAGATCGCTGCTGTTGAATTTGAAGTCGAAGTAGTGCGTTGTCGCTCATGTGCAAAGTTATATATTTTTCTTATGCGCAGGTTGAATTCACTATGAATTATGGCGGTTTCTGAGCGGCAGGATGTAAATGCTCTCCATAACGCCGCTGTTAGCGAGGCCCTTGAACCATTGGTCCAAGGCGGTGGCCACTTGAATGAAAAAGGCTTTCCGGACTAGCGGACATGCACACCATCACTCTGAAGTTGCCCCCAATATAAAAAATATAGGCTCGAGGACTAAACTAACTAGCAAACGAAACAGAGAGCTTATGATTAAGTATATATCAGTCGCGGATTTTGTCAGTTTTTTAGACCGACTTTTTTAGACCAATTTGCTTTACGCCAGATGTTGCTGACAAGAAAATGTTTTAAGAAATCTCTTGCAGAAATTGATCGACCTTGGTGGCTAGGCGAAGAGCGGTTTCCTGCCCTGAGTTATGCGCCTGATCTTTTTGTAGCAGTGAGTGTGTAATATTCAATGCAGCCATCACGGCTATTCGCTCGAGTCCATGGATCTTTCCAGAAGATCGGATCTCTCGCATTTTTTCGTCGAGATAGCGCGCAGATTGCAGTAGCGCACTCTGTTCTTCGGGCGGACAGGCGATTAGATATTCCTTGTCGAGAATGGAAACGCTTACCGTGTCGCGTGAATCAGCCATTATTGAGTTCCATTGCTTTAAGGCTGCTAATCATATGTTCGACTTTGGTGCGAGCCAGGTCTTTTTGCTGAATTACCTGCGAGCGCTCTCGTTTGAAAGTTTGGTTTTCTTTAGCCAATGCTTTGTTCTTGGCATCAAGTAGTTTGCAAACTTCAATTAACTGATTAACTTTAAGCTCCAGGGCTTTGAAATCTAACTCGCTCATAGCATTGTTTTTCTTAATTTAGGCATCCTATAGTACTATAGTTGGGTCCTTTGTGGTGGTCAATGTCCAGCTGTCAATTTATCGGGACTAATGATGTGCGCATTATCGGCGCTGATTAGCCTTTAAAATCAATGGATCAATATACAAATTGATGTACGAAGGGTATGTTTTAAAGTTCGCTGAAAAGAGTTTAGGGTGTAGTGGTGGTATGAAAGAGTTGGAGAGTGCAGGTTTGGATAGTGTAGATAAGAGTGCAGATATAGAAAGCGTGCAGTTTGAACAGCTGGCGAATTTGTTTATTGAACTGGGTGTATTTGCGTCACCTTCTGAGCTGCATGGATTGCTCTGCGGTCAATTGGCGGGTGGCGTCGCCGATGCTGAGCAGGATTGGCTGAACCGCGCAGCGAGTTACCTGGAGCGCAAGCGTATTGACTCCGAGCAAGGCAAGGTTGCCATGCTCAACCTATACACGTGGACCAAACAGCAATTGCAAGGGGTGGGTTTTGACCTGGAGCTGGTGTTGCCGGATGATGAAACTGATCTCAGTTTGCGTGCTGAAAGCATTGGTCTGTGGTGTCAGGGGTTTTTGGCCGCTTTCGGAGTCGATAGTCTCAGTAAATTATCTGAAGAGGCTAGGGAAACGGTCAACGATTTTTCTGAAATTGTACGTATTGGCGCAGAACAGTTGGAAGACTGTGACGATAATGAGCAGGATCTGATGCAGATTATCGAATATGTACGTATGGCAACTATTCTGGTTTATAGTGAGGTTCACGAGAGCCAGTCTGACGCCGCGACGCACCAAACTCCGCCGTCGGTTCACTAGCCAGAATCTCCCAATTTAGTTAAACACAAATCATCTGATGTAAGAGAAGTATTCGATGCAAATTACCGCAAAGGAATTCCAGCAGCGTCGCAAGAACCTGATGGCGCTGATGGGAGAGAACAGTATTGCTATTTTGCCTGCGGCACCAACACGAACCCGTAACCGGGATGTCGAATATCCCTATCGACAGGATAGCGATTTTTATTACATGAGTGGTTTTGTCGAACCTGCTGCGGTGATGGTTCTGAAACCTGGGAGAGCGCATGGCGAATTTGTTATGTTTTGCCGTGAACGGGATCCTGATAAGGAGATGTGGGATGGGGGGATTGTCGGGCCGGAAGGCGTTTGCGATCAGTTTGGCGCCGATGATGCATTTCCCATCAGTGATATTGACGAGATATTACCCGGGTTAATCGAAGGCTGTGACAAGCTTTTTTATTCGATGGGCTCAAACCCGGACTTCGATAAGCAGGTGATGGAATGGATCAATGTGATTCGCTCCAAAGTGCGAAATGGCGCCCAGCCGCCTAATGAGTTTATTGT
>CBDUGR010000282.1:0-4120 GCA_965366515.1 uncultured Gammaproteobacteria bacterium
GATTCACTTGCCATATTTCAGGCCACATCCAGGGCGTTCTCAAAAACGTTTCAGAAATCCCCCAGAGTGTATCTCCCTTTTTAACGACATACCTATCCGGGTGGTCGAGTCGCAGCGGGCTAGTGCCTTCGTGGTGTTCTGCATAGGCAAAAACCGACATCAAAACAACACTCAGGAACCCAAAAAGCGCTTTCCTCATGGCTTTAATCCTTAAATTTCGGGTAGTTAAACACCGTTTAGTTACTCTGTATAATAGAACAAAAATACAACTATGCCTGAAAAATATAGATTTTAAAGCAGTTTATCGCCATAAATTTCTATACGCGTGTGTTCGATTCAATAGAATTAACGCCTGTGATGGTTAAGTGCCCCTATAAAATCTGCCCAAATGCGCCAAAAACGCATGTTATATCGCTGTTTCGGAGGCAGCCCTGTTTGACAACAATGAAAGCAACCCGCAAGAGAGATAAATTTTATAATAGGTGAACATTATAGTATCTTGACGCATGACTAACCACGATCGGAGTTCCCAGATTCACAATGGCTTTACTGAACATCCTTAAATTCCCTGACCCCAGATTACGCAAAGTAGCCCAGCCTATCGAATTCGTTGATGATAGTATCGAAGAGCTTGCGGAGGATATGCTGGAAACGATGTACGCAGCACCCGGAATCGGACTGGCTGCTACTCAGGTTAATGTACAAAAAAGACTAGTAGTGATGGATATTTCGGAAGAAAAAGACACCCCCTTAGTATTTATTAATCCGGAAATAGAAATCGTTGGCAACACCTTCGAGGAAATGGAAGAGGGGTGCCTGTCCGTACCCGGTTTTTTTGAACCGGTTAATCGGCCGGATCATGTGATTATCCGCGCGCTGGATAAGAGTGGCGAACCCATTCAATTGGAAGACCAGGGACTTCTGGCGGTATGTATCCAACATGAAATAGACCATCTCGATGGCAAGCTGTTTGTCGACTATCTGTCTCCCCTAAAGAGACAACGTATTCGTAAGAAGCTTGAGAAACAACAACGCATGCAGCTTTGACGGCTCACTGCTAACCCCCCAAGAAATATCTTTATGTCATCATCTCGTTCGTTACGTATTGTTTTTGCAGGTACGCCCGAATTTGCTGCCGCCAGCTTAGAAGCTTTACTCGGTAGTCAGCATCAGGTTATAGCCGTTTACACACAGCCAGATCGACCGGCCGGTCGCGGTCGCAAGTTATCCGCAAGTCCGGTGAAGCAGCTCGCGCTTGAACAGAAAATTCCGGTACTGCAGCCCGTCAGCCTTAAGAATGGCATTGAACAACAGAAGCTGGCGGAACTTCGCCCGGACTTGATAGTGGTCGCCGCTTACGGCCTTATACTGCCCCCCTTGGTGCTGACAATCCCGAAATTTGGCTGTATTAATGTGCATGCCTCTTTACTACCAAGGTGGCGGGGGGCCGCACCCATTCAACATGCGATTCTAGCTGGAGACGAAGAAACCGGTATTACCATCATGCAAATGGATGCCGGTCTGGACACAGGTGATATGCTGCACCGATTGAGCTGCACAATAGGACCTCAGGACACCGGCAGCTCCCTGCATGATCGACTGGCAACTCTTGGGGCTAAAGCTTTACTGGAAACTCTATCCGACCTGGAGACTTTTCAGACAAACAAACTTCCTCAGGACAGCAAGTTGGCGACCTACGCGCACAAGCTTGAAAAACAGCAGGCCCTTTTGGATTGGACGCGTCCGGCAATCGAACTGGAGCGGCAAGTCCGTGCATTTAATGCCTGGCCTGTTGCGTACAGCCATTTAGGTGAACAACGGATACGAATCTGGCAGGCAACCGCAATGGCACAAAAAAGCGAAGAGGCTCCCGGCACCATTATTAAAAGCGATCCAAATATTCTCCGTATCGCCTGCGGCGAAGATCAGCTAAATCTTGAGGTTATTCAACTCGCAGGAGCAAAAGCATTGCCCATCGCAGAGGTATTGAAAGCAAAAGGCGCGTGGTTTGCCCCCGGCAATACTTTCGATAGTCCCGCATGAGCAATATTAGAGCTATCGCGGCAAAGGTTTTAGTCGAAATCGTGCAAAAAGGGAGTTCATTAAATGAACTCCTGCCCTACCACGACGAATCTCTGACCACCGCAGACGAGGCGTTACTCCAAGAACTATGCTATGGCGTGTGTCGATGGCACTTTCGGCTGCAATATATTGCTCGACAATTGCTCAGCAAACCACTGAAAGCTAAGGAAGCCGATATCCAAACTTTAGTCCTCCTGGGACTTTATCAGTTGGCCTATATGCGCACGCCCGCACATGCAGCCATCAATGAAACCGTCAATGCTACGAAAACTCTGGGTAAGCCTTGGGCAAAAGGTCTCGTGAATGCTGTATTGCGGCGTTTTCAGAGAGAACATGAACAGCTTGCCGAGCGCTCATCAGGCTCACCCGACTTCAACTATTCACACCCCAATTGGTTATTAAGGCGCCTGCAACACACCTGGCCCGAGCATTGGCAAGCAATCATCGAGGCTAACAATACGAAAGGGCCGATGACGCTGCGCGTCAATAGCCAAAGAATCAGCCGTGAAGACTATTTGGAAAAGCTCGCTGAAAAGGGCATTGCCGCCCAGCCCTGTTCCTGGTCCGATCAGGGTATCACCCTCACACAGCCTCGCCCGGTCACTGACTTACCGGAGTTCGCTGAAGGGGCTGTTAGCGTTCAGGATGAGGCTGCTCAGCTAGCTGCTGGTTTAATACGGTTATCACCCGGATTACGTATTTTAGATGCCTGCTCTGCGCCCGGAGGAAAATGCTGCCATATGCTTGAACAGGAACCTGCAATCAGTGACCTATGGGCTGTCGAACTGGTCGCCGCAAGACAAGAGAAACTTAATAACAGCCTGCAGCGACTTAGCTTGAAGGCTCATTTGGTAACCGCCGATATCACAGTTCCTGATAGCTGGTGGGATGGCGAGCCATTTGACCGCATACTACTGGATGCACCGTGCTCCGCCACGGGCGTAATTCGCCGTCACCCTGATATAAAGTTGCTGCGCCGCAACGCGGATATTGATAAGCTTGCTGGACAACAACGACTGATGTTGCAAAGGCTTTGGCCACTTCTCAAACCAGGGGGTCTTTTGCTGTATGCAACCTGCTCAGTATTGCCGGAAGAAAACGAGCAGGTTATCTCTCGGTTTCTAACCGACACCCCTGATGCACAGGAGCAAAGTCTTAATGTCAGTTGGGGTGTTGCGGGGACTGTAGGACGTTATCTGCTACCCACTATTGAGGGTCCAGATGGCTTTTACTTTGCCACTTTAAGCAAGGCTTGAATAACAGGCTGAAACAATAAAATAGCATATGAAAATAATCATCTTAGGGGCAGGGCAGGTTGGCACCACGGTTACCGAAATGCTTGCCAGCGAAGCCAATGACATCACTGTTGTTGATCACGATGCGAAAAAACTGGACGAACTAAAAGATCGGCTGGATATTCGTACCGTACATGGTAGCGCATCCTTTCCTAGCGTTCTGCAGCAGGCGGGAGCAGAAGACGCTGATATGCTGATCGCGCTGACTAGTAATGATGAAACCAATATGATTGCCTGCCAGGTTGCCTATACGCTTTTCCATACACCCCATAAAATCAGTCGGGTACGCTCACCAGATTACCTGTCACGAGGCAAACTATTCAGCCGCAAGGCAATCCCTGTGGATGAAATAATTAGCCCGCACCAGGAGGTCACCAACTACATCAGCCGCCTGATTAAATATCCGGGCGCCTTGCAAGTCCTTAATTTTGCCAGTGGCAAAGTACAGCTTGCAGGTGTCAGAGCCGTTAAAGGCGGGCCACTGGTTGGCCATGCGTTGCGCACCCTTAGAGAGCACTTGCCCGCAGTCGAAACCAGAGTAGCAGCGATCTACCGTCGCGGCGCAACCATCGCCCCTGAAGCTGATACGGTGATTGAGGACGAGGATGAAGTCTTCTTTATTGCCGCCAAACGCGATATTCGCCAGGTCATGAGTGAACTACGTAAAGTTGATCGCGCCTATCGTAGTATCGTCATCGTGGGTGGCGGCATTATTGGTGCGGCGACGGCGTTTTGGCTCCGTC
>CBDUGR010000283.1:0-4107 GCA_965366515.1 uncultured Gammaproteobacteria bacterium
CAATGGATGTAATCGCGGAAACGCCACCATTTCCTTTTCCGGAGTTGTTTGCAAATAGTGGAGAATTGTTCCCGCTACCAGTGCCTATAGATATTGATAGGCTAGTGGAGGAGGCGTTAAAGAGAAAAGCTGATGCGCTGGCGGCTCCTGAAATCTCAGCGCAGTTTGCAAAATTTGTGCGTAATTATTATGAGGCGCTTCTCGATGAGGGGTTTACTGCACAGGAGGCACTTGAGATCGTGACCGCTACCGGAATCCCATCTATTAACTAACGCAATAACTTGAGGGAGTAGAGCCCTTTTTAAAGGATAGTTAACGAGGCTAAAGGGCTTTATTCCTACTCCAATTTGACGCACACGCCGCATAAATACCAGCTGTAATCAACGAGCGGTTTGCCCATAAATCGATTGCTATCAATCAGGCGATAGCGGTTTAATTAGGGGCAGGGTTATTATGGTGCCTTCTTGACCTTAGCCCGTTCCAGGAAGACTATAACTTCTTAGGTATCGCGCAAAATCATCCAATGTCTGGATGCCACTCTGTTCTGCCTCACGACACCACTCGATAAGTGCTTGCTTCATTTCATGTGAATTTCGCGCACCCTGCTGCCACGTTCGAATTAGGGCGTGCTGCATCTGATAGGCTTTTTCCAGGCTGGGATGCTGCTTCAGTATAGTGCATAACTCTGTCATGGTTTTTTCACTAATGACCTCCTGATTGAGGCGCAGTAGTTTTAGGGTTCTGTTTAGTAACGCTTTTGTGGTTCGGTTGGCCTTGTTTTTTTCCAGTTTGATAAGCGGTGAAAGCACGTTTTTTGAGTAATCCGCCATGATCTGGAAACGATTATTGAGAATGGCCCATGAGGTGTCAATGTCGATGCTCTGCTTGCCTGGAATCTTTTCCGCCAGTGGTTTTTGATACTCGACTCTTGCGAGCCCCAATGTTCTGAGAAGGCAAATATAAAACCAGCCGATATCAAATTCCCACCATTTTACTGATAACTTGGGGGAGTTAGGGTAGGTGTGGTGATTGTTATGCAATTCCTCGCCACCGATAATTATGCCCCAGGGTACAATGTTACGAGAGGCATCTGCGGGGTTAAAGTTGCGATAACCCCAGGCGTGACCAATGCCGTTGATGATTCCTGCCGCATTTAACGGGATCCAGGCCATTTGAATGGCCCATACCGTTAATCCGATTATTCCGAATAATAGCAGATCTATTATTAGCATTAGAGAAGCACCTATAGAACTTTTGCTGTATAGCCAGTGCTCCAGCCAGTCATCTGGTGTGCCCTTGCTGTACTGTTTTAGGGTCTGCTCTGTTATGGCTTCGCTATAAAACTCTGCACCGCGCCAAAAAACCGAACTAAGTCCTAATACCACAGGGCTGTGTGGATCTTCATTGGTTTCGCATTTAGCGTGGTGTTTACGATGCACTGCGGTCCATTCTTTGGTGCACATCCCTGTTGTCAACCACACCCATAGTCGGAAAAAGTGCCTAATTACGACATTTAGCTGCAGAGAACGGTGAGCGCTATGGCGATGCAAATAGAGCGTAACCGAGACGATAGTAATATGCAGGAATATAGCGAGAACAATAAACGTTTGCAGGGTAGATAACCCCAGTAGGCCTTGATACCACATGGCTGCCTCCGGGAGGCAAAGTGACGAGTAACTTACTTTACGCCGTCATTAGCGCAAATTCAATATATCGTCACTTTTCAAGTGAGCGCCGAGTATTTTACGTCACTGTTCTGTCCGTGATTTGGTTTATTTCCTCTCTCAATTTGTGGCGCTGTATTTTCCCGGTGGCGGTTTTGGGTAAGTCGTCACGAAGTTCGATCCAGCGGGGATACTTCCAAAGTTCCAGATTTTCCTTAACAAACCGTTGTAACTCTGGAACTGGGTCGTAGTCGGCAGACTGGCCTGGTTTTAGAGTGACGAATGCACAGGGTTTGTGGTTGCCGACCTTGTCTTTACGCGGCACGACTGCCGCTTCCAGCACCGTATGGTGTTTCACTAGTGTCGCCTCAATCTCAGCAGGCGATACCCAATTACCTCCGGATTTAAACATATCATCAGCGCGACCCTGATAATGAAAGTAGCCTTGCTCACGTTGATTCCAATAGCCCAAAGCCTGGGTAGGGCCGCTGACCAGCATTTCGCCAATTTCTCCACTGGCAACATCGCGATCGTTGTTATCAACCAGTCGAAATCGGTATCCTGGAACTGGCAATCCGGAGGCGTCGTAACGTAAGCCATCCGCGGGATTGCAGATGAAATTGTGTAGCATTTCTGTCATGCCCACGCCGCTCAAAAGGGGAGCGCCGAAGCTCTTTTCCCAGCGTCGACCCAGTTCCTCTGGTAATGCCTCACCGGCAGAAAGGCAGCGACGGAGAGCGGTTTTCTCCTCCATGTTGGCGTCATCAATGCTCGCAAGCATGGATGCAAAAAGCGTTGGCACACCACCAAACAGTGTTGGTTTGTGTTTTTCCAATATCTCAAGCGCCGCTTCCGCGGTCGGCCTACCGCGCATCATGATGCTGGCAGCTCCAACGGAGAAGGGGAACAGCATGCCGTTTCCCAGACCGTAGGCAAAAAACAGCTTGGGAACGGTAAACATAATATCCTGCTCGTTAATCTCGAGAATCTTTCTTCCCATCCCATTGGCGACGTGAAACAGACTGCTGTGCAAATGTATAACGCCCTTCGGATGCCCGGTGGTGCCTGATGAATAGAGCCAGAGTGCTACGTCATCGCCGGTGGTGTTGGCGCAGCTGAGTTCGCTGCTATGCCCATCGATCAATTGCTGATAGGTTTTGTGTCCGTGCGCTGTTTCGCCTACCACAATGATCTGTTCGAGGTGGTTCTGTTTGCTCAGGATGGTTGCGAATTTGTCGTAAAAAACTTCGTCGACGATTAATATGCGGGCACGACAATCTTTAAGCATGTAGTCAAACTGCTCGGTTACCAGGCCATTATTGAAATTTACAGGTATCAGCCCCGATTTGACACAACCCCAAAAAATAGAGGCGTATTCGTAGCTGTTATCAAGGCAAAGAGCGACACGTGATTCCTGTGTTAAACCCAGGGCGCGCAGAGCGTTCCCGGTCTGATTGACCTGTTGCGCCAATTGTTGGTAGCTATAGCGGTTATCCCCCTCGATGATCGCGGTGTTGTGTCCTCTTCCTTCTATTAAGTGGCGGTCGATGAAATAAAAGGCTGCATTAAAGTGTCGGGGTAACAAGGGTTTTTTGTTCTCAGACATTTTTCCTCCGGTATTGTATTTTTAATCGCTCTCTCGGCTTTAATATTCGGTTCTGGTTCTAATCCATGTGCTCATAATTGGTGTAATGTCAGGCCTGTATTCTAATTATTGGTGAACTGAGAGTGAATGTACGATAAGCTCAAAAGATGGTACTTTTAATCGATTTTTCTAGCTGTTGATAGGCAGTAGCGTTAACGGTTATGAGCTTCAAAAGATGTGAGAATATGATGGAAAAGAATATTCCCAACTATTATCTTTATGGTGAAACCGAGGCGGTGGATGAACTGCGGTTCGTTCATATTGAATCCATTGCATCGCGCAGTAGTTTGCATGATTGGAAAATTCAGGCGCACCGCCACGATCATCTGTTTCAGATTCTTTTTCTCGAAAAGGGAGATGTTCAAGCCTGTATCGATGAAACAGAGGGGTGTTGTCGAGACGCCAGTGTCATAACCGTACCGCCGGCGGCTGTGCATAGCTTTGATTTTAGTCACGATTCCCAAGGCACGATCATCACTATTGACGAGTCATTTCTACTCAGTGTTTTTGACTTAAAGGAAAGGTATTTAGTGCAGGGTTTGCTGGGTGAGGTGGTTTTGACATCGGTTGAAGCTGACAGCGCTATCTGGACAGAGCTGACCATGTTAGTAGAACAGCTGCGCAGAGAATTTAAATGGCCCGGTTTAGGATCAGTGTCTCTCATAGGAGCCTATCTCAAGACGCTGATGATCATGTTAGCTCGCATGCGTCACAAATCAGATGAACCCAATATTGTCAGTTCGAGAAACAGAGCTGTATTCGATCGTTTTCGGTTTTTGCTTGAACAGCACCTGGTCG
>CBDUGR010000284.1:0-4106 GCA_965366515.1 uncultured Gammaproteobacteria bacterium
ATTTGATCGGTATGCGCAAGGTCTATAGCCATGCCGACTATATCACCGTTAATATCTCTTCACCCAATACGCCGGGGTTGCGTGATTTACAGTTTGGTGATTCCCTGAAACAACTGTTGTCCGGTTTGAAAGAGGAGCAGCGAAAACTCGCAGATGATTATCAGTGTTATAAACCTCTGGCGGTTAAAATTGCGCCCGATATGGATGAGAATGAGTGTGCTACCATCGCTTCCGCTCTATTGGAGTTTGAGATGGACGCTGTCATCGCTACTAATACGACGCTTTCAAGAGAGGGCGTGGAGGGCCTGGAACATGCACAGGAGCAGGGTGGCCTGAGTGGCGCGCCGTTAACGGATCGGTCAACGCAGGTCATTCGCCAGTTATGTGCGGAACTTAGGGGTGATATCCCTATTATTGCGGCTGGAGGCATCATGGATGCAGAATCGGCACAGGCCAAGCTTGATGCCGGGGCCCGGTTGCTGCAAATATATACCGGATTTATCTATTCCGGTCCGAAACTAATTAGGGATATTGTGAAGAATATCCCTATCCGGTAGGTCATCAATGTCTCTGTTGCTTTATACCAGTGTGGAATCTGCCTGTGCGCAAAAAGTCCGGTTGGTGCTGTCTGAAAAGCAATTAGTTTGGGAAGAGCAGCTTCTTAATTTGCGCAGGGGCGACCAGTTTTCACCAGATTATCTGGCGCTAAATCCCAAAGCGGTAGTGCCCACCTTAGTTCATGGTGGGCGGGTGATTCGAGAATCTTCCATTATTAATGAATATCTGGATGAAGTGTTTCCCGAGCCGCCTCTAAAGCCACTGGATCCGGGTGAGCGAAGTCAGATGCGGTTATGGGTGAAGACGGTTGATGATGAAGTTCATCCGGCTATTGGTGTACTGACCTACGCAATCGTGCTGCGCCAACAGATGAATGAGTTGAAAACACCGCAACAGCTGGAACAGCATTTTGAAGCGGTCGTTGACCCGAAACGCCGTGAACGTCAGCAACATACCCATGAACTGGGGGTTGAGTCGCCCGCTGTTGCTGCTGCCCTGGCACAGCTAAAGCAGATTATTGGTCAGATGGACGAGGCGTTAACGGTTAATGATTGGCTTGTCGGCGATGCATATTCCCTGGCTGATGCTGCATATGCGCCCTATATGATGAGGTTGCAGTACCTCAATCTTGGGCAGTTATGGCAGGGAACTTCCCAATTTGACGATTGGTTGAGTCGGATACAGAAAAAAGTGGCTCAATTGCAGCTCAAAGATCCCTGGGGCTCACAGGGCTTTATCGAGTTAGTGAAACGGCATGCATTATCCATGGAAAAACAAATTCGGTGTTTATCAACATAGTTATTATCGTCTCTCAGATAAAGCGATAGTGGGCGCTAATTTAGTTTTGATCGAGCAGTTGCTTCTCCTTCGGTTTTCCCTTGCCTTGCCAATCTTCGCGCTTATGCTGCAACCCTACATGCCCAAAAAGTTTTGACTCGGATTGGTGAGGTTTCGTATCGCTTACGTTTATACTGTCGGCAGCATAAAAGAAGAACTTTGGGTAAGTGACGCTCAAATAACAACAAAGATTGCGGTTACAGGATTCATTTAAAATGCCAAAGAACGAAAAAGCCGGGCCGAGCGTTTTTGCAGAATCAGATGATATTTTTGGCCATCCCCGAGCGCTGTATATTCTGTTTTTCACCGAATTGTGGGAGCGTTTTTCCTACTACGGGATGAGAGCTTTATTGATTTTCTACCTGACACAGCATTTTTTGTTTTCAGATCGTAAAGCCTATCTCATCTATGGTGCATATACGGCGCTAAATTATGTTACTCCCCTAATTGGAGGGATTTTGGCGGATCGATATCTTGGTTCAGTCAAGGCAGTGACTTTCGGTGCAATACTTCTGGTGCTCGGGCATTTTGGTATGGCGTTTGAAGGCCCTGAATCTGTCAGGCAGGGAGCCGAGGTGGTTCATAATCCATTTTATCTGGATATTTTTTATCTGTCCCTAGCCCTGATTATCACCGGCGTCGGGTTTTTGAAGGCGAATATTTCGACCCTTGTGGGCGCATTATATGAGCAGGAAGATCCCCGGCGAGATAGTGGTTTTACCATTTTTTATATGGGGATCAATTTGGGAGCGTTTTTCTCTGCGTTACTTTGTGGCTGGCTGGGACAGACGTATGGCTGGGGATATGGATTTGGTCTTGCCGGATTCGGCATGCTGTTCGGCCTGTTTGTTTTTCTTCGGGGGAGCAATCTGTTAAAGGACCATGCGCATCCGCCAGATCAACAGCAGCTCAAAGAGAGGGTTTTTGCTGGGCTATCCAGAGAGACGCTCATCTATTTGGGAGGGTTGCTTGGTGTGGTGGTGATATGGCAGCTGATACAGCATCAGGAGCTGGTGGGCCAGGTGCTGCTGGGTATGGGAGCGGTGGCTATCATGTTAATGCTGGTTTATGCCTTTACGGATTGCGATAAAGTTGATCGGGATCGTATGCTGGTGCTCTCCGTTTTGATCGTTTTTTCAGTGCTCTTCTGGTCGCTCTTTGAGCAGGCGGGATCCTCTCTTAATATTTTCGCTGACCGTTCAGTTGATCGGTCATTTTTTGACATGGAAATACCCGCATCAATGTTTCAATCGCTCAATGCTTTTTTTATTTTCACCCTGGCTCCTGTGTTCTCGGCATTGTGGATTTGGCTGGCGAGAAGGGGGAGGGAACCATCGACACCGACTAAATTTGGTTTGGGGATTCTGCTGGTGGGATTAGGATTTCTTGCCCTTGTGTTTGGTTCAAAATTTGCCGGGGAAAATGGTTTGACCAGTATAGTTTGGCTGGTGTTAATTTATTTTCTACATACTACCGGAGAACTTTGTCTTTCGCCGGTTGGGTTGTCTGTTGTGACCAAACTCAGTTTGAAAAAGATAGTGGGTATGATGATGGGTATATGGTTTCTTGCTTTTGCCGCTGCGAATTTTATCTCAGGAAAAATTGCCGTCATGACCGGAGCGACAGATACAGGTGGACAGATTATTGACCAGGTAGATAGAACAGCGCGGGTCATCGAAGTTTACAGTAATGTAGGTTGGTTTGCTGTTGCGGTATCGGTCATCCTGTTTCTGCTGGTGCCCTTGTTGAAAAAGGGGATGCATGGGGTACATTAATGATGCTTTTGTGAAAATGCCTCAGGTCTCTTGTTGGTTTGATTTCGTTCAAAGCTAGAATACAGAGCCAGAATTCAGGGCATAAAAAAGCCCGAAATGCTGAAACACTTCGGGCTTAATAATATTTTAAGGACTAATTAGTTGTACATTTAGTTACTGGTACCTCTAGTTACTGGTACCTCTAGTCAATGGTTAATTGTTTAACTAGTGGTACATTGTCTAGCTAGTGGTACATTGTTGCTGTTTTAGAAACTCCTGAAACACCAGTCAATCCATCCCAGTTGTCCTGGCGTCCTTCTCGCCAGCCCATTAGCCACTGTTGCCTTTCTGGTTCTCTGTTGAGTGGACAGGTATCCTTTGCTTTGCCAACGATTCCGGCTTGGTATCCCTTTTTATAGGCACGAATACTGGTGTCTCGTTTCTGTGATTTCATATAGGCTTGCCTCTTGGTTGAAAATCTTTAGATATTCATTCTTGGGTTTCATTGGCACCAGTATGCATTCTGGTGCCTAAGCGTTTTATGAGTTTACCGACCATTAAGTAAAACGAAATTAAGGGAGTATGTCGACCACTAATTTATTCTATCACCAGCTCTTTTTATAGTTATTTGGAATGTATTGTAACCTGTTGTTATTTAAGAATATTAAAGTTGTGCAGTGCACATAAGGTTCTGATGGTTGCGGGACTTCCTTAAAGTTTTTATAAATGTATAGGCTGCAAACAGCTGTTTTTTAATAGAAAAATAAAAAAAATAGAAGTTGGCGGAATTATATGATTTTCCGGCTACTCTAATGAATGCTCATCAAGGTATTTTAAAAATTCTTGCTCTGGCAACGGCTTGCTGTAATGAAATCCCTGGGCCATCAGGCAGCCGTTTTCGCGCAAAAATTGCTTTTGCTCATCGGTTTCTACGCCTTCTGCGATAACCTCCAGGTC
>CBDUGR010000285.1:0-4106 GCA_965366515.1 uncultured Gammaproteobacteria bacterium
ATCGTCAGTGGGTAAAGATGGAGCCCGCAGAAGCAGCAGCAATTTCTCTTCGCTTACAGCGTGCGGGCCATATTCTTGGATCTGCCTACGTAGAGCTGGAAGTCGTGTATCCCGAAAGCTCGACCAGGCTGGTTTTTTCCGGTGATCTGGGTGCACCGCATACACCAATCCTTCCCGCTCCCCTGCCACCATCACGGGCCGACATTCTCATTTTGGAAAGCACCTATGGCGACAGCCTGCACAAGGGTCGCAAAGAGCGTAAAGCTCAACTCAAATCTGTGATAGTTGACGCTTTAAAGAATAAAGGGGTTATCCTGGCGCCCGCTTTCAGCATAGGTCGGACACAGGAATTACTCTATGAATTGGAAGATATTATTAATCAAAGCCAATCTAATCGACTAACCGCAGATTTAAAGTGGAATGAGCTGCAAATAATTGTCGATTCACCACTGGCGAGTCGATTTACCCAGGTCTACAGAAAACTCAAACCTTTTTGGGACAAGGACGCTAAGCAGAAACTCAGAAACGCACGTCATCCACTCTCCTTTGACCAGCTAACCATCATCGACAGCCATCAGCATCATTTGAAAATAGTGAAATATCTCAGCAGCCATCCGCAACCCTGCATCGTCATTGCCGCAAGCGGCATGTGCACCGGCGGCCGAATAGTCAACTATCTGAAAGCTCTCATTGAGGACAAGCGCAATGACATTCTTTTAGTTGGATATCAGGCGCAAGGCACTCCGGGAAGAGCCATACAAACATACGGCCCTGACAATGGTTATGTTGATTTAGGCGATCATCGCTATACGATCAACGCGGGAGTACATCGTCTTTCCGGCTATTCCGCCCATGCCGATCAACAAAACCTGATACGGTTTGTGAGTGGTATACGTCAACTGCCACGGCAGGTTCGTATAGTGCATGGAGACGATGGCGCCAAAGTTTGCCTGCAACAAAAACTACTGGAAATAGCGGTACACAAGGAACATCCGATGGAGGTGCTGATTCCATAAATTTCGACACCTCTAAACCACTGTTCCTAAACCACCGCCCTTAAACAGCTGCCTTTAAACAACTATTTTCAAACAACTAGAGCTTTGACTCCAGCTCGGGTAACACATCTTTCAGAAAACCCTGCATACGACCTCTGGACTCTTCTACATCGTTATCCATGAAAGGAGTATAGAGCACTATTCCTGTTCCACGACGGCTCGCTCCTTTTAGCTGTGACCACGCCTCTATGGCTTTACCATAGTAATCATTTGCGGTATGCACACCGTTTATAAGGTTCCAGCGCCACACAAGCAACTGCTCCCGATTTGATTTTATTTGTGTTTCGATAACCTGAAAACGCTGACCGCTTAAACCGACATCAATCTTTTCAGAGGGCTTGGGCTGACGCCATGCTTGATTGCTGCCTGCAAGCAAGGTATTTCGTGAGTTAATAAGCTCTGACCCTTCCCCTTGGCTCTCATAATAGGCTAACACCAGGCCTACTCGAACATCCTGATTTTGATAGGATTGATGCAACAATTGGGAAGGCTCGACGTAGGTCGGTTGCCAAGCATTTTCTTCTGTACTCACCTGAATCCATTGTTTAACCTCAGGTGCTGCTAATACATACCCTGGATTTGCTTTAAGTTGATCAATATATAGGGACCACACCGGCCATACCAGGATAATAAAAAGAGTACCTGCCAAGGTGATTATGCGCCGATGGCTATTCGTATTTGACGATCGTTGCGCATCAGTATTCTCACTCGATTCAGACGGTTTATCTCTCCAAAATCCCCCCAGCCAGAACAGAATGAACATGACGATGCCAAACCAAACCCAGCCATAAATCAGATGATCTACACCTGTCGCCAACTTCATGCTGCTTAAATGGCCGATCATGACAATCATGTAGGCGCGCAGACCGTTCGCGATGATTGGCGCAACGATAGCTAGCAGGATAAACACCAACCGTCGCCAATAGCTATGGTAGGTTAAATAGGCATACAAACAGCCCAGGGTCAGCGATGCAATGATATAGCGTACGCCGCTGCAGGCTTCAACCACTGACCAGGAGCCGCTTGGCAGCGTAAAAAACAATCCTTCCCGAAACACGGGGATTCCTGTCAGCTCTATCGCTGCCACCGTAAAATCTGCGGTGAATTCCATCATCGATGGTACTAAAAACTCACCAGCCGGTACCGCAAAGAGCATAAATGCGAGGGGGAATGCCATTGCCCAGGCTTTCTGAAACCCGAGAACGGCCCAGACAATCAACGGGATCATTGCGACAACCGCCAACTGCTCTATTACCAATACATCTGCCAGGTGCGCCAGCAACCAGGTGAATCCACAACCCAATAGTAGCGGTAAGGCGCGATAATCCGGTTGATTAGCGATCTTGCTTAATGCTTCTCGTCGAGTCCAGATCAAATAAAGGCTAATGGGGAAAATCAGAAATCCATGCGCAAAGGTTTCAGACCGCCACCAGGTTTGAACCATGCTCCAATAGGACTCATAGTAAACCGCGATTTGAAGTATCAAAACAGCAATTAACACCAAAACGAGGCTGGAACGAACTTCGGCAGATTCGTTACTCAAATTTCCCTTACCCTCAACCACAAAATCACTTCCACTGTTCACAATGCTACTTCTCCCACGCCATTGCTGGCGCTGCTATCTCCTTGAATGGTATCACTGACCAGGCTACTTTCTTTATCGCCCAGCATTGATTCCAGCTTAACCAGATTCTGGTCCCAATTAAACTCCTTCAATACTAACTGTCTGCCCTTAGCCCCAAGCTCCAGCGCGTCTCCCGAAACCAGTAAGTTGATGCAGGCCTGAGCAAAGGTACCAGAGTCATTACAGACCGGTAAATCCTTTAGTTGGGTAATTCCCTCCATCGCGGCGGCGGTTGCAATCACGGGTTTTGCCATCGCCATTGCTTCTAAAACTTTGTTTTGTACACCTCTGGCAATTCTCATGGGCGCGACGGCCAATGCTGCATTCGCCAAATAGGGACGTATATCCTTTACCGCTCCGGTGACATGCACGTTATCATAATTTGACAGTTTTTTGACCTTGTCCGATGGCCTGGCACCGACAATATAGAATCTGGCCTCTGGAACATTTTTTAAAATTACCGGGAATACTTTTTCTGCAAACCAGGTTACCGCATCAATATTTGCCCAATAATCCATCGCTCCGGTAAAAACCATGACTTTGGAGGAGCCAGTGTAGTGATTTTCATAATCCAGTTCGGGATCAAAATAACTTGAATCTACACCGTTATTGATAAAACCAATATGGCTTTTTGATTCAGGGGCCAGCTCTTCAAAAACAGCTGCCTCATGGGATGAAACAAATAAACCCGCATCAAACTCTTTGGCAATGCTACGATCAAATTCCAGCAACTTCTCTGCTTCGCGCTGATATAGCCAATTCATCGGCCAGCGCCGGCGCTGGCTATATTCCCGCCATTTTTCCGAATCGACATCAACAAAGTCAATGACCCGATGGAGCTTCTCAAAATCGCTACCCTGTACGTTTTGAGCCATTACCGAAGAATACACAAATACCCGGGAGATAGATTCCCTGGAGATTTTGTCCTGCACCCAGCTTTGCAGGCGGGAATTTCTGTAATAGGGCAGGCTCAGCGCCTCGTTACGAAAGAACGCGGTAAAGGCTCGGTATTTTTGCTTGTTATCTAAACCCAGCAGCATAACTTCGGTGCAGTATTTACGTAATTCAGATTCGTATTGCCAGTCATGCCGGTCATCGACGAAGGCTCCCAGGAATATACGATAATCTTTGGCCAGCGCTTTGAGCAGATTAAACGAGCGGATCTTATCGCCCTTATTCGGTGGATAGGGAATACGGTGGGCAAGGAAAAGTAGTGCCGGTTTAGTCATTGTGCCCTTACCTCGGCACTCAGGCTGACGCTGGCCCTCACCCTAGCCCTTGAAATGCCCTTTGGGTGCTCCCAGAGGGAGAGGGAACAGTTCGCGGGTTTCTCCCGGAGGGAGATGGGACCGGCTCCTTCTCTCCTTATGAAAGTGGGCCAGGATGGCAAAACAAAAGCATCGTCTCTCAGGGCAACCCTGTCCCTC
>CBDUGR010000286.1:0-4089 GCA_965366515.1 uncultured Gammaproteobacteria bacterium
AACGGCTACTGTCGATCGTTTCCAGCACCAGAGGCATATTATCGAAGCGCGGATCACCCATGATGTGGATAAATACACTCTGCCCCAGCTCACCCATGTCGAGACTGTGATGTCGATCCACACGGCTACCAAATTGGGATTTGCTGCCATTTAGGTGCATACCCTTCAGGTATTGAAAACCAACCACCTGATCAAACTCTTCAAAAGTAGCACGACTACTCACCTCACTACGCAGATCGTATCCGGCGGCGAAGGTGTGACAGGTATCCAGACAAACGCCAACTCGATTCTTGTCCTCCACCTCTTCGATAATCGCCGCCAGGTGTTCAAAACGGTGACCCAGGTTGGTGCCCTGCCCCGCAGTGTTTTCGATCACCGCTGTGACTCTGTCAGTTTGCTGAAGGGCAATATTAATTGACTCGGCGATCCGCGACAGGCAGTCTGCTTCACTGATCTTTTTTAGATGACTACCGGGATGGAAATTCAGCAGTTGCAGGCCCAACTGTTCGCAACGCTGCATCTCATCGAGAAAAGCCGCGCGGGATTTCTCCAACCCTTCCTGCTCCGGGTGTCCCAGATTAATCAGGTAGCTATCGTGTGGCAGTATATGCTCAAGAGCGATACCTACCTCCTTACAGTTGTTTTTAAAGCTGACTATGCTTTCTTCACTCAGGGGTTTAGCGTCCCAGCGGCGCTGGTTTTTGGTAAACAGCGCAAAGGCCCGCGCTCCTATTTTGGCGGCATTCAGCGGGGCGTTTTCGACACCTCCACCCGCAGACACATGCGCTCCGATATATTTCATAGTACAGATTCCCAACCTCTTGAATGTTGGAAGGCTATCTTAAAACCTCCCCGGCCTGCCGCTAACGTTCTTCCTGGGCCTCTTGAAGACGCTCTTGCTTTGCCTGCTCTTCTTGCATCACAGCTTTGATCTCCTCTAATACAGCTTCGACATCGGCGCTATCCGAATTATCTGTAAATTGTCCGCTCAATACCGTTTCCGGGGTTAATTCGCCCTCTTCATAAAGCGCCCACATCTCTTCGGCGTAGTTTGTTTCTGTCAGCTCCGGTGCAAATTCTGCATAGTAGCGAGACATATTGTTTACGTCCCGAGCCAACATAGCATGGGCGCTGTTATTGGCTGCAGCGTCTACGGCCTGCGGCAAGTCGATAATGACGGGGCCATATTCATCAAGCAGGACGTTAAATTCCGATAGATCGCCATGTATTAACCCGGCGCAAAGCATCAGCTTGATGTAGTGCATCATTACCGCGTGATCTTCAAGTGCCTGCTGCGGCGATAATATGACGTCATCAAGCCTTGGTGCAACTTCGCCGGCGCCATCTGTGATGAGTTCCATCAATAGTACGCCATCGATACAGCCAAAGGTTTCAGGTACCCGCACCCCAGCGTGGAATAAACGAGACAAGGCGTCGACTTCTGCGTTTTGCCAAATCTCCTCTTGCTGCTTGCGTCCATAGGATGAACGTTTTTCCATGGCGCGAGTTCGGCGACCACTGCGTACTTTGCGGCCCTCTCGGTATTGTGCAGCTTTTTTAAAACTACGTTTTACCGCATCTTTGTAGACCTTGGCACAACGTATCTCTCCGACACATTTGACGATATAAATATCAGCCTCTTTACCGCTCATCAGTCGGCTAGTGACGCTGTCTATCAGACCATCAGCCACCAGTGGCTGAAGTCGCTTTGGTACTTTCATGACAACCTTTCAGGTAACGAATTAAGGCATCCACAGTGGATGTCCAATAAAGGCGAGCGATTCTACCACTTTTTTGAGATTTTTATTTTTTACTTAAAGACCTTTGCATAGTGCAGAGGGCGACGGCAAGACAAGGAAAAATGGCCAACTACATACCGGTGACAAACTGTCACCGAGGTGATTTAAGGCCAAAATCAATATGCATAGGCGCTTCAGAGCTATTTTAGGCGTACTGGTGAAATATTTGGGCCAGCGTTGCAGTTATACAAAGGTTTTTTAATGCAAATCACCAGCAATACTGTAGCCATCCTCTTGAATTAATTTTCTAGCTTTTTCAAGATCAAGCTCTTCAATTGGTAAGGACAGGTAATAGGGCAACGTTACAGCGTTTTCACTCAGTTTGATAAGCTTGCCGTCCTCCAGCCGTTCGATTGCAGAATGCAGGGTTTGCTCCAAATTAGATGGCGGCTGAGGGTACTTACTGCTCAAGTAGTCCATCAATTCCTGGATTGTATGTTGACCGTCCGCAAGCGAAACCACGATACCCAACCATTCATCCAGCGGCGTGACATTCCCCGTTTGATTGATGTCTGCCAGGGCTACCTGGTTCTTTTCACGAGTAAATACGATGGTACGATAAAAATATTGTTTGTTATCCATAGAAACGCCTATTGGGATATTAATTTGAAATCGCCACAAGCTCGTTATCTGTTGCGTGAAACTGGCAGCATGAACGGTAACGGTTTCAGAAGTTGGGCCAAGGACTCGTCATACGATCCCTTTTTACTCTGCCTGTCACCATTCAAAACCAGCTTCGATTGATTTGACACGACGCTCCAATATCTGCGATTTAGTCTCCTAGCCAGCTTATTCGGTATAGATCACGGCGTCTGTCCAGATAATTCCTTACTGAACCCTCATTGCGGAACTTGCTCAGCTTTTCTATATCTAGATCGACAATCAAAGTCATCTCTGTGTTCGGCGTAGTTTCGGCCATTATCGCATCATGGGGGAACGCAAAGTCAGAGGGAGAAAACACCGCAGATTGTGCATATTGAATATCTGCCCCATCCACTTTTGGCAAATTACCCACACTACCTGCTATAACCACATAACACTCATTCTCTATCGCACGCGCGTGGGCACAGCAGCGTACTCTGAGGTAAGCGTTTTTAGTATCCGTCCAAAACGGCACGAACAACACTTGCATCCCTTCTTCAGACTGCAATCGTGCAAGTTCAGGAAATTCGACATCGTAACAGATTAAAATACCGATTCTCCCAAAATCTGTATCAAAAACTCTGAGATTATTGCCACCTTGCATAATCCAGGCGCGCTTTTCATGGGGCGTTGGGTGAAGCTTATATTGCGCTTCCACAGTGCCATCACGGCGACAGAAATAAGCTACGTTATACAACTCATTATTTTCTATAACCGGGATAGAGCCGGCGATAATATTGATGTTATAACTAATAGCCAGCTTTGATATTGCTTCGATAATTTCTTCAGAAAACTCAGCCAACGCCTTAATCGCATCAATTGAACTCTGGTGCGCTTCCAAGCCCATTAAAGGCGCATTAAACAATTCCGGGAAAAGCGCCAGATCGCATTGATAGTCGGATAATGCGTCGACAAAAAATTCTACCTGCTGAATGAGTTCAGTAAGGGATTTAAGTGGTCGCATCTGCCACTGCACACAACCAATTCTCGCAGAGGTTTTTGGTGCCCCGATTAAAGGAGACTTTTGCTTATCGTAATATAAATTCGTCCACTCCAGGAGCGTAGCGTAACCTTTGGATTCACTGTCCTCCGGCAGATATCCCTTGAGTACACGCTTAACTTCGAAGTCATTTGATAGCTGAAAGGTAAGGATAGGGTCAAATATCTCTTTCTTTTTGACAAGCTCTATATATTTTTGAGGCGAGATTTCATTGGCATAATCCTGATAGTTAGGTATTCGCCCACCTGCAACAATAGATTTAAGGTTTAAGCTCTGACAAAGCTCTTTACGAGCCTCGTACAGCCGTCTACCAAGGCGCATGCCACGGTAATCAGGCCCTACGAAAACATCGACGCCATACAAAACATCGCCCATTGGATCATGGGTCGTCAAATAAGCATCACCCGTAATTTCATCGTACGTATGATGATCTCCGAATTTGTCATAATCGACAACCAACGAAAATGCTGCGGCCACCACTTTTCCGTGATCTTCAATACAAATTTGCCCCTCAGGAAAGGCTGCCAATTGCGCACGAAATTTTTTCTCAGGCCAAGCACCACCCAAACTTGGATACACCAAGTCCATAATTTCTTTTAGGTCTGCATAATCATCCAACTTCAAGCTTCGTAGATTTAGCTTGTGCTC
>CBDUGR010000287.1:0-4064 GCA_965366515.1 uncultured Gammaproteobacteria bacterium
AGATATTTTAAATGCAATTGCTGAAATGAGCGTTATGGATGTTGTTGAGCTGATTGAAGCAATGGAAGAGAAATTTGGTGTTTCTGCTGCTGCTGCTGTTGCTGCAGCCCCTGCTGCTGCGGGTGGCGACGCTGCCGCTGCTGCTGAGCAAACTGAGTTTGATGTTATCTTGTCCTCATTTGGTGAGAAGAAAGTCAACGTCATTAAAGCTGTTCGCGCAATTACCGGTCTTGGCCTCAAAGAAGCAAAAGAGATGGTTGACGGTGCACCCGCTACAGTCAAAGAAGGTGCAAGCAAGGATGAAGCGGAAGAGATCAAGAAGCAGTTGGAAGAAGCAGGAGCAACTGCGGAGCTCAAGTAACGGCAGGTTTGTCAGTTACTGTTAAAGCTGTCGGCTGGTAGCGCTTTTGCGCTGCCAGCCTTTTTGCCGTTGTAAATCAGGCAAATAAAGCAGTAGCAACAAAATCTCCCAAGGGAGAAAAAGTAACAACTGCCGCGAGGCAGTTGCGCGTGGAAACGCATTTCCAAAAGACCCGTTTAATAGAAGTATATTCGGGACTGGTCAGATCGCAAGAGACAAGATCGAGGAACACTGATGGCATACTCATATACAGAGAAAAAACGTCTTCGCAAGGAATTCGGTAAGCTGCCAATGGTATTGGACATACCCTACCTCCTGGCAATACAGCTGGATTCGTACAGAAGTTTTTTGCAGCCTGGTAGCTCGGCTGAAAATCGGGAAGATGTTGGATTGCATGCAGCTTTTCAGTCAGTATTTCCCATTACCAGCTACTCTGGCAGCGCAGCTTTGGAATACGTTTCATACTCTCTGGGTACTCCTATTTTCGATGTCAAGGAATGTCAGCTGCGAGGAGTTACCTATGCGGCTCCCCTGCGTGTAAAAGTCCGTCTGGTTATTTATGACCGGGATTCCGGAAATAAAGCTGTGAAGGATATCAAAGAGCAGGAAGTCTATATGGGTGAAATACCCCTGATGACTGAAAATGGTACTTTCGTTATTAATGGTACAGAGCGGGTGGTTGTATCCCAGCTACATCGTTCACCTGGTGTGTTCTTTGATCATGATAAAGGTAAAACGCACTCGTCAGGTAAGCTGCTTTATTCAGCTCGAATCATTCCCTATCGTGGCTCCTGGTTAGATTTTGAATTTGATCCAAAAGACAGCGTGTTTGTCCGTATTGACCGGCGCCGCAAGCTGCCAGCGACTATTTTATTGCGGGCGCTAGGCTATAGCTCTGAGCAAATACTGGAGATGTTTTTTGATAATAACAGCTTTAAGCTAACCAAATCAGGCTACAAACTTGAGCTGCAAGCAAGCCGGCTGCGTGGTGAAACTGCAACCTTTGATCTCAAAGACAGCAAAGGTAACCTGATTGTTGAAGAGGGGCGCAGAATTACCGCTCGACACATTCGTGAAATTGAAAAATCCAATACCAAGCGATTGGAAATCCCCAGAGAGTACCTGTTCGGTAAATTCATCGCAAAAGATATGGTTCACCCTGAAACGGGAGAGCTGGTGTGCGAGTGTAACTCCGAAATCACCGAAGAAATACTGACAAAAATTGAAGAGTCAGGCGTTAAGGAAATCCAAACCATTTATACCAATGATTTGGATTGTGGCCCCTTTATTTCTGACACATTGCGTAATGATCCGAGTCGTAACCAGCTGGAAGCACTGGTTGAGATCTATCGTATGATGCGTCCCGGCGAGCCGCCGACTAAAGAGTCTGCGGAAAATCTTTTCCACAATCTGTTTTTTACGGAAGAGCGCTACGACCTGTCAGCAGTAGGGCGAATGAAAATGAATCGCCGCATTGGTCGCGAGGCAACAGAAGGTCCTGGCGTCCTATACGATAGCCAATATTATGGTAAGCGGTCAGATGAGTTTTCCAAGAACCTGGTCGCAGCAGAGGGCACCTGGTCTGACATTATCGATGTGCTAAAAACATTGGTAGCCATTCGGAATGGTTTCGGTACAGTCGATGATATCGATCATTTGGGTAACCGTCGAATTCGTTCCGTCGGCGAAATGGCTGAAAACCAATTCCGTGTGGGGCTGGTGCGTGTTGAAAGAGCGGTTCGAGAACGTTTAAGTATGGCTGAGTCCGAAGGTTTAATGCCGAAGGATTTGATTAACGCAAAACCAGTGGCGGCTGCTGTTAAAGAATTTTTCGGGTCGAGTCAGTTATCTCAGTTTATGGACCAGAACAACCCGTTGTCTGAGGTTACACATAAGCGTCGAGTGTCAGCTCTTGGGCCAGGTGGTCTGACGCGCGAGCGTGCTGGGTTTGAAGTACGTGACGTGCACACCACGCACTACGGTCGAGTATGCCCGATTGAGACGCCAGAGGGTCCTAATATTGGACTGATTAATTCTCTGGCCTGTTTCGCTCGCACTAATCATTACGGATTCCTGGAAAGTCCATACCGTAAAGTTGTCAAAGGTAAGGTTACGGATGAGATTGAATATGTAACTGCGATTGATGAGGGAGAGCATATTATTGCTCAGGCGAGTGCTGCGGTGGATACCAAGGGTAAACTAACCGATGCGCTGGTTCAGGTCAGACATCAGAACGAATTTACCGTAAAGCCCCCGGAAGCAGTGAATCTGATGGATGTTTCACCCAGACAGGTAGTCTCGGTGGCAGCCTCGCTCATCCCATTTTTGGAGCATGATGACGCCAACCGGGCGCTAATGGGTTCCAACATGCAACGCCAGGCGGTACCGACACTTCGAGCTGAAACTCCGCTGGTAGGTACGGGTATGGAGCGCTTTGTCGCACGCGACTCAGGCGTTTGTGTGGTGGCGCTGCGCGGTGGTGTGATCGATAGCGTTGATGCAGGTAAGATTGTTGTTCGCGTAACAGATGAAGAAACCGCCAGCGGCGAGGCGGGTGTTGATATCTATAATCTGACAAAATACACACGGTCAAACCAGAATACCTGTATTAATCAGCGACCGCTGGTGAGACAGGGAGAGAATATCGCTCGTGGAGATATTCTTGCTGACGGTCCATCTGTAGATACAGGTGAGCTGGCGCTGGGACAGAATATGAGAATCGCATTTATGCCATGGAATGGTTATAACTTTGAGGATTCCATTCTAATCTCCGAGCGTGTGGTTGAAGAGGACAGATTTACTACGATACACATTCAGGAACTCACCTGTGTGGCGCGTGATACCAAGCTGGGCTCGGAAGAAATTTCCGCAGATATTCCCAATGTAGGGGAAAGTGCGCTGAGCAAACTGGATGAGTCGGGTATTGTATATATCGGTGCTGAAGTTAATCCGGGCGATATTCTGGTTGGTAAGGTAACGCCGAAAGGTGAAACCCAGTTAACGCCGGAAGAAAAGTTGCTGCGCGCAATTTTCGGTGAGAAGGCGTCGGATGTTAAAGATACTTCATTGCGCTGTAAAACCGGCGTATCTGGTACCGTTATTGATGTCCAGGTATTCACCCGTGATGGTGTTCCGAAGGATCCGCGGGCTCTATCGATAGAGCGAAGTATGCTGGATGAATATCGCCAGGATTTGGATGAGGAGTATCGCATCGTTGAAGCGGCGACTTTCGAGCGCCTTCAGCAAGTGCTGACTGACAAGAAAACCGAAGGTGCTCCCGGTCTTAAAAAGGGCGATAAGCTGACCAAAGAGTATCTTGACCAACTGCCACGAGAGAACTGGTTCAAAATTCGTATGGCGGATGAAAAGCTTGCGGAGCAATTGGAAAAGGCTGAGGTTTTGCTGGCTGATCGTCGTGAAGAGCTGGACGAGAAGTTCGAAGATAAGAAACGTAAGTTACAATCGGGTGATGACCTGGCTCCGGGTGTGTTGAAAATTGTTAAGGTCTATCTGGCCACCAAACGACGTGTCCAGCCCGGTGATAAGATGGCTGGCCGACACGGAAACAAAGGTGTTATATCTGCAATTATGCCGGTTGAGGATATGCCCTACGACAATAACGGTAACACAATTGATATCGTATTGAATCCGCTGGGTGTTCCATCGCGTATGAATGTTGGACAGGTGCTTGAAACTCACCTGG
>CBDUGR010000288.1:0-4056 GCA_965366515.1 uncultured Gammaproteobacteria bacterium
CAAGCTCCAGTATCCGGTATCAATTTATCGACTTCGCATACAAGCGCCCAATTTTCTTGAGACATGATTAACCTCTCCCGGTGAGTTCTGTGATGGCAATGCTGTTATCGGAAACTGCCAACTTACGCTGTTCACGCTCTGTTGCTGTGGCGGGCCTGCGTTGCCCTCGCTCGTAGATATAACTCAGCTGGTCATCGCCTATTTCTTCATTGACAAAGTGTCGGAAACGTTTCAGCTTTTCGGGATCTTCTAGTGTGGTTTTCCATTCGCATTGGTAGGTGTCGACGAGATAGTTCATTTGCTGTTCAAGCTCTTCACCGATTCCCAGTTTATCTTCAATAATTACCGCCTTAAGGTAATCCAGTCCGCCCCCCATATTTTCCAGCCATACCGAGGTGCGTTGTAATTTATCGGCGGTACGCACGTAAAACATCATGAAGCGGTCGATGTATTTAATCAGCGTTGCGTCGTCAAGATCGGTGGCGAACAGATCAGCATGGCGGGGGCGCATGCCACCGTTGCCACAAAGGTAAAGGTTCCAACCGTGCTCGGTTGCAATGATGCCAACATCCTTGCTTTGTGCTTCTGCACATTCACGCGTACAGCCGGATACGGCAAGCTTGATTTTATGGGGGGAGCGCAATCCGCGGTAACGTTGCTCGACACGAATAGCCATGCCCACGCTATCTTGTACTCCGTAGCGACACCAGCTACTGCCTACGCAGGATTTTACGGTACGCATCGCCTTGCCATAGGCGTGTCCGGTCTCGAAACCGGCATCCACTAAACGCTGCCATATGGTAGGCAATTCATGCAGTTGAGCGCCAAAGAGGTCGACGCGTTGACCACCGGTAATTTTGGTATAAAGATTAAAATCACGGGCCACTTCACCGAGTACAATCAATTTTTCCGGTGTGATTTCTCCACCGGGAACGCGCGGAACCACGGAGTAAGTGCCATCCTTTTGCATATTGCCAAGGTAGATGTCGTTGGTGTCCTGTAACCCCACAAGATTTTTTTCAAGTATGTGGTCGTTCCATAAAGAGGCCAGCATGGAGCCAATTGCCGGTTTGCAAATATCGCAGCCGTGTCCTTGGCCATATTCATCTAATAGCTGATGAAAGGTACGAATTTCTTTACTTCGCAGAATGTCGAAGAGTTCCTGTCTTGAGTGATTGAAGTGCTCACAGAGAGCAGAATTGACCTCCATACCGCGCGCACTGAGTTCCCCGTCGATGACATTTTTGAGCAGCGCAGCACAACCACCACAACCAGTGCTTGCAGCAGTGGCGTTTTTGACATCGCCGAGGCTGCAACAGCCCGCATCGATAGCGTCAATAATTGCACCTTTGCTCACATTGTGGCAGGAGCAAATAATTGCGGCATCAGGTAATGCAGAGGCACCTAAAAGCGGCGTCGAATTACCGGTAGTCGGTAGAATCAGCGATTCGGGATTTTCCGGTAGTTCGATTTTGTTCAGGTAGTACTGTAGGAGGACGTCGTAATCAGAACAGTCACCGACCAATACGGCTCCCAAAATATGTTTGTTATCCTTGCTCACAATGAGGCGTTTATAGACATCCTCGCGCTGGTCGCTAAAGGTATAGGCAATCGCCCCAAGTGTGGTGCTGAGCGCATCGCCTATCGACCCGACGTCCACACCCAGCAGTTTAAGTTTGGTGCTCATGTCTGCACCCTGAAAAGGGATGGGTTTATCGGTTAGTTGGCTGATCGCTGCTTCAGCCATGCGATAACCGGGTGCAACCAAACCGAAAATACGATTGCCAAAAGAAGCACATTCACCGATGGCAAATATATTGGTGTCACGGGTTCGGCAATTAAAATCAATCTCGAAACCGCCGCGTTCGCCAACTTTCAAATCAGCGTGATGGGCTAGTTGATCATAGGGTCTGATGCCTGCTGAGAATACGATGAGATCGGTTTCTAGCGATTCTCCGTCGGCAAAGTTCATACGGAGTCGAGAATGTGTACCTTTCTTTATAGTTTTTGTCGCTTTGCCGGTATGCACCTTTACCCCAAGGGCATCGATTTTACGGCGCAGCATTTCGCCACCGCCGGAATCGAGTTGTACTCCCATTAGCTGAGGAGCAAATTCCACTACGTGTGTTTCAAGTCCCAGGTTTTTTAGCGCATTGGCAGCTTCCAGCCCGAGCAGTCCTCCGCCGACAACAACGCCTATTTTCGATGAGTTGGCCTCCGCCCTGATTTCTCCCAAGTCATCGATGGTGCGATAGGTTAGACAACCGGGTAGATCCGCTCCGGGAATGGGCGGAACAAAAGGGTAAGAGCCTGTGGCGAGCACCAGCTTGTCGTAATGGAAAACCTGGCCGGCAACTGTGATCACTTTCCTGTTTTCACGCTCGATGCGAACGACTGGGTCGCCGAAATGTGCTTGTACGCCAATCTCGCGATAGTAATCGCGCGTGGTCAAAGCAAGTTCTTCGGGTTTACGGCCAGCGAAAAACTCTGATAGATGAACCCGGTCATAGGCGGGTCGAGTCTCGCCTCCTATCACGGTGATTTCAACAGGCAGGTTCGTTGCCGCCAGCTGATCCACATAGTGATGGCCAACCATGCCGTTACCGATTACCAGAATTTTTTGCTTTTTCATATCTCTTTACCTGAATGCTTGGAATATTAGGTATCCAATCTCAATATCAAGAGTTACCGCAAACGGGGTGCCAGCTTAGCTGGTGGAACTAGAAAAAAATGTAAGTACCTGTAGATAAAGGAAAATATAATAATTTGTCGTATTTTTACGAAAGAGTATTTAACGTTCTGCACAATCAAACGACTGACAAGAGTTTTGATAGCGTGCAGATTCGTAACACTTCGCCCTGTTTTGGGGCGACACAGCTTAATGTGTTTTTATCTGAGCCTAGACCTTTTTATTAACTTGCTGATATTTAAGTGTTAAATAAAACTTTTTGTAAGTTAGTCCGGATATTGCTTGGTTGAATCCATCGCAGTTAAAAGTAGAGGTTAATGCGCTATTTGCGCGATTCGTTTGGGATTGAATGCTGAATTGCATATTGGCGGATTGATAGGGGTGTGGCGTGGCGTAGCGTGAGAATTGCTAATCTAACAGGCAATCGGTGTACTAAATGTTCCGTTTCAGAGCTCCTTTCATGTTCACTTCCGTTAACGTGTCATTGCCTTTATAAAGGCTAGCAATTTAGGTAGCGAACTGGATCCATTTAAGAGTTTGTTTCGAGAGTATGGTTGTTGGGTTTCGGTGCTGACTATTGAGCTAGATTGTAGCTAATCAACAATTCTTCTGCGCTTTGTTTTTGACGCATAAAGGCGGTTGTATACACGGTCTTGGTGAGTTCATCAAAGCGATATAAAATTTTGTATTTATCTGCTGTAAGCTGTCGGTAATCAGTAACGCCGATGTGGTCAAGTTCGGGGCAAATAGGACATTGCTCAGGAAAATGGGATAAAGTTTTTTCTGCTATATCGACAAGATTTTCCGCCAGGGATAAAGCGTCTTCGTCACCGATAAATGCAGCCATATAACGGCTGAGAAAGGTAAGCGTGGAAAATCCAGTTCCCGTGATTCTAACCTTTGTCATTTAGATCGACTTTCCCTGACTTGAAGCTTTCTCTCAGTCTCGCCTTAGCACTAGTGGCGTCAATGACTTTTCCGGCCTTGATGTCCCGTTCAGCAAAGTTCATCAGTTTGAGCAGGGCGATACCCTGATCACGAAGCCTAGCCTGTTGTTCGGATTCAATGCGATATACCGCTTTGCCATTTTGTGTAATGACTATGGGTTCATCGAGTTCGAGTGAAGCGGCTTGTTGCTTTAAATAGCTGATAGTTTCTATACGCATGATCTAGATCTCCTTTGAGATAGGTCTTATTATAGTCTGAATTTAGTCCTTATGATAGATGCCGGCTGAGAGTTAAGTATTTAAAGTAAATTCTTATTCCGCTTACTTGTGCGTGAGATCTACGTGACATTAACATGCAAAACAGTGCACTTATATGCAATTGGCTGTATTGGTCGAAATTTAATTACATTTAAAAACAAT
>CBDUGR010000289.1:0-4054 GCA_965366515.1 uncultured Gammaproteobacteria bacterium
GGAAAAAGAATCTAAAATTAATTTTCCAAAGTTTAAAAAACCAATTATTGCTGCTGTAGCAGGTTTCGCACTTGGAGGTGGTTGTGAAATCGCCATGATGTGTGATTTCATTGTTGCTGCAGATAATGCAAAGTTTGGTCAGCCTGAAATTAAACTGGGTGTTATTCCCGGTGCCGGTGGAACGCAGAGACTGGCGCGCTTTATCGGAAAATCCAAGACAATGGATCTATGCCTGACTGGACGGATGATGGGGGCTGAAGAAGCGGAAAATTGTGGTCTGGTAGCACGCGTGGTGCCCGTTGAAAAGATAATGGAAGAAACTATTGCGATCGCCTCTCAAATTGCAAAGTACTCTCAACCTACTGTTAAACTGGCTAAGGAAGTTATCAATAAAGCTTATGAGACTACGCTTCGAGAAGGCGTTAAGTATGAGAGACGCATTTTCCAGGCGTTGTTTTCAACAGAGGATCAGAAAGAAGGTATGAACGCTTTTGTTGAAAAACGTAAGCCGGATTTTCACAACAAATAAGGGTAGAAAAGGTTGTGACTGAAATTATTGATGGTAAAGCCTTTGCGGAGAGGCTTAGGGCTAAAATCAAACGTCAGACAGACGAGTTATTTGTGAAGGCTAAGGTGACTCCGGGTTTGGCTGTTGTACTTGTTGGAGAAGACCCTGCCAGTCAGGTTTATGTCCGCAACAAGGGCAAGCAGGCTAAAGAGGTTGGATTTAATTCGTTTGAGCACAAGCTATCGCTCGATACCAGTGAGCAGGAATTGCTGGCGTTACTGGATCATCTGAACCAGGATAAAAAGGTACATGGTATTCTGGTTCAGTTACCCCTGCCACAACATATCTCGGAACAGAAAGTCATTGATCGAATTAATCCAGAAAAAGACGTTGATGGGTTCCATATTAGTAATGTAGGTAAACTGGCAACAGGACTGGAGGGTTTTGTGCCCTGCACTCCGCTGGGTTGCAGTATGCTTTTGAAAGACTATTTGGGTGATTTGAGTGGCTTGAACGCGGTTGTTGTAGGGCGTTCAAACATTGTAGGTAAACCAATGGCAGCCTTATTGCTAAAGGAAAGCTGCACCGTAACCATTGCGCATTCAAGAACAAAAGATTTACCGGATGTTTGCCGGGCGGCGGATATTTTAGTGGCCGCAGTTGGTCGGCCACAAATGATTCAGGGCGACTGGATCAAACCAGGTGCAACAGTCATCGACGTGGGAATTAATCGCATTGAAGCTGAAGAGGGTAGGTCGCGACTGGTTGGCGATGTTGACTTCGCTTCTGCGCAATCAGTAGCGGGCGCTATTACCCCTGTGCCTGGTGGTGTTGGTCCAATGACAATTGCCTGTTTGCTATACAATACGCTGGTAGCAGCACATCGCATCAATGGCCTGGAGTTTGTCGATTAAAGTTCGCTGTAAATAGGTTGCAGGTGAGTGGCATTAGACTGCGCTCACCTGGTAATCAGGACAGCATTGACAACGCGGCCTGCATATTTTCCGAAAGATCCTCCTCTTCCTCATCTTCCTGTGAAGGATCCAGACCAAGTTTAGAAAACGCCGGAATATTATCCCAGTTCAGTCGCGTGCAGGGATGGTTGGTGCCCTGGTAGGACTGCAGGTTAGCGACCGTTACAATATCAACATAGTCCACTTTTTCGCTATCCCGATCAAAGTTCAGATATTCAGCGGGCACCCGACTTAACTCTTCATTAAAATCCCATGCTTTAAGAATCATTTCGCCAAGTTTCGGGTGTAATTTTTCGATAATTTCATCGAGTGTAAACCCGTCACACAGCAAGTGATCATGGTCTTCGGCAAATTTAAGAATAGGTAATACGCCGATCTTATGGGTGAGTCCGGCAAGCGTAGCCTGTCCCGGAGAGAGACGGGTGTAATTCTGTGCCAGCACATGAGAGATCCCTGCGACTTCGGTGTTGCGTGACCACAGATCTCGCATTCGCGAATCAATAATATCTGAAGTAGCCTGGAACATCTGCTTCATGGCAAGCCCGGTTGCCAAATCTGCGCTGTAGGACATGCCCAGTCGGTTAATGGCCATTCTCAAACTGTCGACTGGTTGACTGGCGCGAAGTAAAGGGCTATTGCAGATTTTAATCACACGTGCAGTAATCGCCGTATCACTGCTGATAATATCTGCCAGATCAGTTACGCATGAATTTTGATCCTGCGCGACTTCCCTGATTCGCAGAGCGACCTCAGGAAGTGTTGGCAATACGAGTTTATCGCTTTCGATTGCAGTTACAATATCCTGTTCAACAGTTTCTAATAAATTTGGCATGGCTTTTTAGCGCTTATATATGAGGCGTATTTGGATTCAAGTTAAGTATAGAATGCTTTTATAAAAAAGCGGTATAAATAGCGCCAATTTCAGCAAACTTTTTCTGAGCTCTATTCGGTTTTCTCTGCGCAATGGTAGGGTAGTGCCAGGAGTTGAGCAGTAAAGCAATCATCATGTGAACATAATTCCCACTGGTCCTTGGTGGCAAGATCGGCAAGAACGACCATTAGCACTTCCTGTTGCTGACTATTTAAAGGCGCGGCCTCAACCAGAGTCGCAATATTTTGCGTTTCACCCGGGCGCGTCAGTTCCATGCCTGGGAGCAGTTCCGGGCCGTTATCGACAATAGCACGTACCATTATGCGTTTGGCTTTTCCCCGGTACTGAGTGCGAGCAACAATTTCCTGGCCAGTGTAGCAACCTTTGTCAAAGCTAATGGCATCAATGGCCTGAAAATTAAGCATTTGTGGAATGTAGGCTTCACGGTTTATGCTGCGGATCTCTGCAATTCCCGCTTCTATGTCCTGCAGCAGCCATTTATTGGTTGCGGCTGGCAGCGCGATCTGCGTAAGCTTTTCCCAGCATGTCTGTGCTGAGTCCTGGGTCACCCAGCATTCATAGCGCACTTTGGCCCCAGGCACCCGTATGACCATCCCTGTATCGTTCTGCACGACCTGATTCTCTTTTTGGGGGGTTCCGCCAAAAATTTCGGATAAAAACGCATCGCACTGGTTACCTATCACGCCGATGCCGACCCAGTCGGCGCTGATATCCGCCATCTTAGATTTGAAAAAAACAATATACTTGCTCAAAGATTCAAGTGTTGAGGCAATAATGTCGCTACGCATTCTCATCAGGTATTGGATGGAGTCTTGTTGCGTCCGTTCAAGCAGTCTGAAACTGCTATAAACTCTTCCGCCAGGTGTGCAGGCCGCACCCAATAAGCTGCTGTCAGGCTTTATCTGATTAAGATCGCAAGTCAGTTGCCCCTGTAAGAATTTGTTGCTGTCAGGGCCAGCACAGCTCAGTAGATTGAGATGTACCAGTGGGCAAATAAGGGCGTCTTCTGTTTGATTATCGGCAGCACTATTTGCCGAGAAGCCAGTCACAAATTCTGAATCCTGTTGCGCAGAAAACTCTGCCCCCATAGAAACTAAATAATTCTTCCACAGATCATTCGACATAAAGAGTACTCATAACAATACGTGTTAATTAAATTTATATATAATCAGTCTAACAAAATTCAATACGCTAGAAGACAATTAAATGAGTGATGAAGTACACAAAAAGCGCCTTTACTGGCATAGTCGTCGAGGAATGCTGGAACTGGATCTAATTCTGGTCTCCTTTTTTGAAGATTGTTTTGACAGTCTTGCTGAATCAGACAAGTTGCTATACGAGCAGTTAATTGCTGAAGAGGACCAGGATTTATTTAAATGGTTTTTAGGAAGAGAAGTGCCGGAGAATGAAAACCTGGGCAGAATTGTCTCGCTCATCATAGCTCATGCAAAAACTCCCAAGGATTAATCTTAAGATTTCGCGGTGGCTGCTGATCTATTTGTGCGGCCTACATAGCGTTGTGTTGCTTGGAGTAATACAGTTTCAATTGGACCTGTGGCATTACCTCTGTCTCCTGGGTGCTCTCACAGTGAGTGGAATATACTACTGGTACTATTATTTTGGGCAGGGCCGAGTTGTTGCATTTAGAATATTGGGCGATCGGGTTCAGATTTTCAGATC
>CBDUGR010000290.1:0-4047 GCA_965366515.1 uncultured Gammaproteobacteria bacterium
GCAGCGGTGGGTTGGGACAATCCTTCTGATATGGCCGGAGTGTTAAAGGCAGCTTTAGCTGTTCTGCGCGCTGGCGGAGCAGCTCTGGATCCGCAATTACAATCAGGGCGGCCTGCTGTTGCCTCTGTGCCACCTGAATCAGGATGTCTGGCCCTATTCCGGCTGGCTCACCGGAGGTGACAGCAATGCTCTGATAATTCATCTGTTGGCTATTGTCTGGCGGCCAAGGGCCGCTATCGGGTATTAATAGAGTTTAATGTCAACGTAGGCATCTTCGCGTTCTTCACGCAGCCAAATCTCCAACTCTTCCTCAAATTTACGCTGATAGATAACCTCGCGTGCTCGCGCCCGCTGCATTTCTTTACCCATGTCATGCATGCGCCGTTCTAAAACCTCCAGAATATGCCAGCCAAATTGCGAACGGAAAGGCTTGCTGGTCTGGTTGGTTTCAGTTTCGGTCATGACCTGTCGAAAATTGGGGACCAGCTCGCGACCGTTGGTCCAGCCCAGATCGCCCCCAGACGCAAGTGACCCTGTATCCGAACTATGGGTTTTTGCCAGGTCGGCAAAACTTTCGCCCGCCATTATTCGGTCATAGAGTTGATTGGCTAGAGCCTGAGCCTGCTCTTCATTGCGAATTTCAGAGGTCTGGATCAGTATATGGCGGACATGGGTTTGAGGCACCATGAGAGAGTCGCCACCGCGTTTGTTAACGAGTTTGATAATATGAAATCCGTTCGGACTGCGTATTGGGCCAGCGATTTCACCGAGGCTTAAACCGAGCGCGATATCGGTAAAAATAGAGGGCAATTGAGACTCTTTGCGCCATCCCATGTCACCGCCTTCGGCCGCGGCGGGCCCCTCTGAGTAGCGCTTGGCAAGTTCTTCAAAACTGGCACCTGCTTTTATTTGCGCAATGAGTTCGTCGGCTTTTGCGGATATTGAAGCCTGCTCGGTCGAATCTGCTTGTTCCGGCACTTTTAATAGAATATGCCCCAGTTGGTAAACTGCTTGGAGCTGCTCTTTCCCCGCGTCTGACTCCATATAGTTCTGAATTTCCTGCTCAGTGATGTCGATCCGTGAACTCACACGTCCTTCACGTACCCTGGTGGTGATCATCTCCTTGCGGATCTGGTTCCGGGTCTCTTCATAGGAGACTCCATCCTTTTGCAGCGCTTGCTGGAACTGCTCAAGGCTTAAACCGTTTTGTTCGGCAATACGTGCCATTGTCTGGTTAAGACTATTGTCATCAATTCTTACTCCAGCGCGCTCTCCAATCTGCAGTTGAATACTATCCATGATTAGCTGCTCGACGACCTGGCGCAACAGTTCTTCTTCAGAAGGAGGTGATATATTTTGGCGTTTGAGGGTTTTGTTGGCATCTTCGAGTGCCTTCAGAACCTGACTTTCCATAATAATATCGTCGTTCACTACGACTGCGACCTTATCCAGACGCTTAATAGCGGCAATAGCAGTAGAACCGAAAGGCAGTGTGCCGATCAGTAGGATGAAGGCAAAACAGATGGCGGATTTATGGGTTGAAAATATCATTGCGTGGCTGCTCTTGGTAACCTTGTATACTATTTCTTAAAATGCCTTCCAGTGACTGGCCAAAACCGGCTAATCCCTTGAGCTGAAACTGAATATAGATGCCGTCCTTTTCTTCGACCTGGTCGGCACTGAAAATATCATCATCATTAATCCAGCGACGTGCGGCTATTCGAATACTCCAGCAGCAGCTTTGGTATTCAAAGCCCGCTAATCCTTCGACCAGTCGATCGTTAATAATGTCCTGATTCCAGCGCGTAAATATACTCCAGCGATCGCCTATAGGCCAGACCAAAGAAAAATCAGTCTGTTCCAGCTTCTGCCGGTCGCTGCGTATGCGGTAGCCGATATTAAAAATGTGATTGTTATCGGACCTGTAACGCAGGTTAAGGCTGCTTTCATTGGTTCGTTCGAGGTCAGGATCCCACTCGATATCACCGAACAGGCGCCAGCCCGACTCCAGGGCAAACATGATTTCTGCGGCGTAAGCGGATTCCGATGTTTCGTCGCTGGCGTCGCTGATTCCCGTCAGGGTCACGCGGCGGTCTTCAAAGTAGTAGATTTGCCCAATACTGGCACGGAACCGCTCAAATCCAGATTGTTCAATCAGTCGCGTCGTTAATCCAACGGATAACTGGTCGGTATCACCGATGCGATCACCACCCACAAAACGATCTTCGCGGAACAGCTGGTTATAGCTGAAAGTTAACTCGCTGGTGTCAAAGTCTGGAATCTGGTCCTGGCCTTCCTCTTCAGGAACCTTGAGGTAAAATAACCGTGGTTCGAAGGTATGGGTTAGGGCGGTGCCAAACAAGCTCATATCCCTTTCCAGGAAGATACCCGTATCCAGACTGTAGAGTGGCGTGGCTATATCTGGAGAATCATCAAAGCTGCTGTCCAGATCATCCAGCGAATACTTGGTGTATTTGTACTTGATGGTTGGTTTCAGATAGGCAAAAGCCCATTCCAGATTCCAGCTTAGGCTTGGCTCAATGCGCATTCGGGAACCGACTGCTTTGTCCAGCCCGCTCAGACTGTCGTTGTCACGATCAAAGTAGATGTACTCGGTGTTAAGACCAAACTCAAGCCCGGTAGACTCGTGCGGGTAAAAGGCATTGAAGATAACCTGTGGCAAACGGTCATAGGGCTTATCTTCATCCAATATTAGTTCGTCCAGGGTTTGATAACCCTGCAGACGGGCTTTCAGGCTCCAGTACTTGCGGTTATAGGACGCCTGACCGATTCTTAACAGGTGGGTTTGGCTGGAAACACCAAGATCGGTTCCCAGATCACTGAAATAATCATCATCACTGACAGTCGCATAGTCAATACGGGTATTAATGCGGTCAAATAGTTTGCCGCGGTGCTCAACCGCACCCAGCCAGCGATCCTCGCCTCCAAACTCATCATCGCCAGAGAGGTAGGCGCCGCCGATTGCACCTTCGTTATTGTTGTGTAGATAACGGAATTCAACCTCTGCCATCGGACCACGGTCGGAAATATAACGCGGTGTGATGGTCGCATCGTAATTGGGGGCGATATTTAAATAGTACGGAGTGGCGAAATCGATGCCATCATCCGACGATCCGATTTGTGGGAATAAGAATCCGGATTTGCGTCGATCGTCGATCGGAAATTTAATATAGGGTGTGTAGAATACGGGTACGCGTTTTATTTTAAGGGTTGCATGCTTGGCGACACCAATGCCCTTTTCACGATCCAGTTTTATCTCTTTGCCGCTTAGCACCCATGTATTGCTTCCCGGTTCACAGCGAGTTAATTCACCTTCAGAAACACGAAGGACACCCTCCTGATCACGATTGAGCTGCTTGGCTTTGCCGCGAATATGGGTTGCGTGGGAGACAAATTCCGCATCATGGATAGTGACTTCTTTGGTTTCCAGATTTACCTGGGTGTTTTGCCCGATCAATAGCACTCCGGGTTCCCGGTATGTAGCCTCGCCGACAATTTCAGCGGTACCGGCCTGGCGGTCAATAATGGCTTCTTTACTTTTAACCTGTCGGTAGCCTTGACGTATTACCACGTCACCGGTCAATGTGCTGCGTCCATCCTCTGTGGTTTCCGACTCGACCGAAGAGCCCAGTATCGGTTGGCTCGATGGGTCCAGGTTGCGCAGTTCTTCTGCCAGATAATCGGGCTCTACATAGGTTCCTGAGCAATAGGCTGGTGTCTGCTCTTTGACCTCTTCCGGCAGTTGTTCTTTGGTGACCCAATCCAGTCGTGCATGTTGACCTTTAATAGCACGTTTTGATGCTTTCGACTTGCCTCGCTGTGATGACAGTCGATCAGTGACCGGTTGGAACAATACGCCGGATCCAGCACTGGGTGCGATAGCATCGCACTGCCAGCCACTGCCGTCGGCTTTAGCCTGGCAGCTCCAGCGAGACTTTGCCTCTGCATTTGTTTCCGGAACAGCTGCAAAGGTCGCGCTACTGATAGCGAACGATAATGCAGCTAGAGTAAGTTGTGATCGCTTAT
>CBDUGR010000291.1:0-4041 GCA_965366515.1 uncultured Gammaproteobacteria bacterium
ACAACACAACTGATGGCCTCAATGCACAACCAGCCAGAACTCTCCCTGCACCTCGCCAGGTTACCATCATGGCAACTGACCAACAGGGTACCCTGTACCTCGGTGCGCCGGATATTTATGCCATGAACCCTGTAACCGGAGAAACCAGGGTGGTCATACCAAGCCGTAGCTATAAAGATAACCGCTTCAGTCAGCGAGACTCGTTGACTGTATGGCCCATCGGCTCAGTATCCAAGGAATTTATACGCATGTATTCGACCGCCAAATATAGAGACGACAGTCAGGATATGGATTCGGCGGACTGGATGTGGGGCTATGAACGTATTGATCTGACCAACGGAGAGATCGAGGCTCGGGAATTTGGCCCGCTTAATGTGGTTTTGTTTACCGGAATGACCCGCCCCGGCGACAAAAACCAAATGTATGCGGTACTGACACAATTGAAAAAATATGATGTGGCCAAACAGCAGGAAATAATGTCGGTTGACCTTGAGCACACTTATTACTGCATTAACTTTTCTACTGACGGCAGCAAAATATATCTCGCAGGCACATTTAATGATATTGCGATTTACGATGCGGATACCCTGAAAAAGTTAGGTAACATCCAGCTGCCAGGAGGGGATATGTCCATGTCGACGCCACAGATTTTTGCACAGGAGATATAGTGAGGATGTAAGCCATGCAGCAAACCAGAGATTTTTATGCTCGACTCTAAAAAACAGGGACTGAGTTGGCTCTACAGCTTTGTCTCGCCGCACAAGCGACCTATTATTGTGCTGCTGATCTCGTCAATTTCCGCATCAGCGCTAGTGCTATTGCAGCCCTATCTCACCAAAATTCTAATCGACGACGGGCTACTCGCAAAATCCTTTGCGACGCTATTGGGCACCGCCGCTGCCATGCTGTTGGTTGGCGTAGTATCTACCTGCTTAAGCGGCATTAATCGCCACCTGCACACACGTCTTTCCGGAACGATCCTGTTTCGGCTAAGAGAGTCCGTTTATGGGCATCTGCAAACCCTGTCACCTAACTTTTATGCACAGCAGCGGACCGGTGATATTCTCTCGCGCCTGGATGGTGACATTGCCGAACTACAGCGTTTTGCTGTAGACGGTTTGTTTGCCTCTTTCAGCGGATTGTTAGGCTTGGCCGGTGCGGTATCGATGATGTTGATACTGAGCTGGAAATTAGCGCTTCTGTTATTGCTGATCATCCCTTTGCAATGGTTTTACCTGAGTTATATGCGCCCTAAAGTGGAACGGCAAACCCGTAAAATGCGTGAGCGTTCGGCCGACATATCCGCTTTCCTCGCCGAAACTTTGCCTGGAATGAAGCATATACAATCGGCGGTTGCAGAAGATCGTGAGTTGAATCGATTAAAGCAGCTTAATCAATCCTACCTCGGTGACCTGTTAAAACTACAGTGGATTGAATTTTCCAGCTCCGCGATTCCTTCAACACTCACCTCCTTCACCCGAGCCAGCGCATTTGTCATCGGCGGTTATTGGGTTATCCAGGGCCAGCTCGCTTTGGGGTCTCTAATCGCCTTTGCCACCTATCTGGGTATGGCAGTCGGCCCGGTACAGACACTACTCGGGCTTTATATGGCATGGCAACGATTCAGCGTGAGCCTGGAGCGTGTGCAACATTTGATCATTCATCAACCGGAGGTAGATGGTCAAGGCATCTGTGTTCCTGACAACCTTAAAGGTGAACTGCAAATTGAGTCGCTCAGCTTCAGTTATCCGGGCCAGGAAAAAGCCATATTCCAGCAAACGTCTATCCATATTACGGCGGGCAGCAAGGTGGGTATTTGCGGCCCCTCTGGCATCGGTAAAAGTACCCTGGCAGACCTGCTGATGCGTCACCTGGCGCCCACCAGCGGCTGCATTCTGATCGATCAACAGGACATAGCCAAGTTCGACTTAAAAGACTGGCGTCGCCATGTCGCTCTGGTCGCACAGGATATACTGATTTTTCGGGGTACCATCGCGGACAATATTCGCTACACCGTACCCAGTGCCAGCGAGCAGCAGATCATCGAGGCTGCAGACCGCGCCAATCTCACCTCTTTCCTGGAAACCCTGCCTCTGGGGCTAAATAGCTACGTGGGTGAACGGGGAACCCAGCTTTCAGGCGGTCAGAGGCAGCGTATTGCGCTGGCTCGCGCGCTATTACAGGAACCGCTGCTGGTTATTTTTGATGAAGCAACCTCTGCTATTGATCTGGATAACGAGCGACAGCTAATGGTCGCTATTGACCATCATTTCAAGGATGTTACACGGCTTGTGATCAGTCACCGGGAAACACCCATTCTGGATGCTGATTTCATGGTGAACATAGCGAACGGGAAAATGCGGGTTTCAAACAACGGCGGAAAGTCTGTCTACAACAACCGGGTAGTCCAGCATGCTTAAAGTGGGTATTATCGACAGCGGCTATAGTGCTGAACCAGATGTGAAAATCCATAGTACGCGCAGCTTTCACTGGTTTGATGGTGGAGTTGTCAGCAGCGATACGGATCACCAGGATCAGCTGGGCCACGGCTCCGCTTTGACAAAAATAATAGCCTATCCATCATCAGACGTTAAACTAGTCATCGCCAAGGTATTTTTTGACAAGCTTATTTGTACGCCCGCACAAATAGCCGCCGCTCTGGACTGGCAAATCACGCAGGGAGCAAGGCTGATTAACATGAGTTTTGGTTTACATTCAGATCGCCCGATTCTGAAAGCCGCCTGCCAGAGAGCTTTGAAAGCCGGTGCCATTCTTGTCGCCGCAGCCCCCGCAAGAGGAAAGCCTGTTTATCCGGCTGCATACGAAGGGGTAATACGCGCTACCGGGGACGCACGTTGTGAGCAGGTGGAAATCTCCTATTTGAATTCGCCACAGGCTGATTTTGGCGGCCATGTAAGGGCTCATAATAGCAACATCGCGGGCGCCAGTATCGGCTGCGCGCACGTAACATCGGCGTTTATTCAAATACTCCTCCAAAATCCAGATCTGGATCGAGCTGATCTATTCGATCGCCTGATCAGCCAGGCCCGCTATCGAGGGCCGGAAAACCGTAGTTTCCATTTTAGCCGCGACGTTCCACATTATCGATCTCCTCAGCCAGTAAAGCCATGAAGCGCAGCGGTCATGACTGACAAGCAAATTCTGATATTGGGCGGTGGACCTGCTGCAACCGCCACCGCCATCGGCCTGCGGCGTATCGGATATCAAATTATCCTAATTCAATCACCGCGTATTTTTGCAGCCTTTGAAGGTATTTCCAAGCGCACCCTGGCGGGACTGCGCTCTTCCGGCTGCCTCAAGGCAGCAAGCAGTGCCGCACCTGCATCACCGAAATATGCCAGCTGGAATGGCGAGACAAACTCGTTCAATACGGAACATCTGGTCTCCAGAGTCGAGTTCGATAACGCCCTCATCAACGACCTCAAAGCCGCTGGTATAAAGCCCATTCCGGGCCGGGTATGCAGCGCAGAGCGATCAGGAAAGAAGTGGCGCGTGACATATCAGGAAAGCCACTCCAATCAAACAAAGGCTGTAATGGGTGATTATCTGGTTGAGGCCCGTGGCCGTTCAGGCTCCACTCCAGAAAAGGTTAAGATCAGAGGACCGGAAACCGTCGCATTATTACAACGCTGGCAGATACCCCCAGCTGAGAATCGTACGGCATCTATGGCATCAAGCTATCAACATGGTTGGGCCTGGCTGGCCAAACTGGGAACGACACTCTACACGCAAATTACTCTCTCAGCCAGCGACCCCCGAATACCTAAAAAAGCAGGATTACAGCCTTTTATTCTCGATGAGCTGAGAAAACTACCGAATGCAGACTCATGGCTTACATCGGCCATACCAATAGGTCAGCCCATCGCGCGCGCCAGCACCTGTATTCTCGCCCTAGAACCCGTAACCGAACACCGCTTACGGGTGGGTGATGCCGCGCTTGCGGCTGACCCGCTATCCGGTAACGGTATCTTTCAGGCGCTGTCTCTCGGGCTGGCAGCGCCAGCTGTCATTAACACTATC
>CBDUGR010000292.1:0-4037 GCA_965366515.1 uncultured Gammaproteobacteria bacterium
GGTCCTTTGATTTTCTCCCATATATTTCCATGTGGCGCATCTATGTCCTCAAAAAATAATCGATTTAGGGTTATTCAGGAGGTATTTGAATCAGCGGCTCTGGACGCAGATTTTAAACGCAATCAACTAGGTGATTTCCAATCGATCTGGGAACTTGATGCGCCCTGGTTTGAAGCGCCGAATGAACGCCGGGATGGTGTCAGTGGTGTGGTGACCTATGAGCTGGTAACTGAGGGTGGAGAAACCGTACCGATATTTATCAAACGCCAAAGTAATCATAATACGCGCACCTGGGCGCACCCCATTCGTGGTATTCCTACTTTTCGCCGTGAGTTTAATAATATTGTTCAGCTCAAGGCTATCGGTGTTCAGACGCTGGACGTACTTTACTTTGGTGAAGCGCTGAGTGTCGAAGGTCATTTGGCCGTGTTGGTTTCAAAGGCGCTTTCCGAATATGTGCCGTTAGATGTATGGTTTCAACAAAAACGTAATCTGGCTGATGGCGAACGGGTCAAGCAGTTGTTGGTAAGCCTGGTAAAAGCGATAAAACCGATGCATGAGCAGAAAATCAGACACGGCTGTCTTTATGGAAAACATGTATTCGTAAAAAAAATTCCGTTAGAGCAGGGTGGCGGCTTTGATGTCAGGCTATTGGATCTAGAGAAAGCGCATCGTACTCGCTCTTCGAAATACGCATCACAAAAGGATTTGAGCCAATTGATACGTCATACTCCAGGGCTTTTGGCGGATCATGCGGTGTATTTAGGTAAAAGCTATTACGGTGAAGGTGCGACTCAGTTGCACGATATGCTCAATAAGTCAGTTAAGAAAAAGTGCAGAAATAGCCTGGCGTAAGGCATTACTCTGTTCTAATTTAATTTACGCTGGTCCAGTTTAATTGGAAAATGGAGCCAGAACTCATCTCGAAATAGATTCTAAGTTGAGATCTGGCTCCCTCCCTCCTGCTTTACAGTGCTTCCAGCTCTGTTTCTGTGCCGTCGTAGGCTTTTACTTTAGTCCCTGATAATGGTTCTCCGCCCTCAGCGGTTACCCGATAGGTTTCCTGAAAGTAGAGTGAATGGGTTTTCTCTTTATTCATGATATGAGGGTGCATCGAACAAACCATGTTTTCCGGAAGTACAAAGTCGAATCCTTCGCCTATACGTGGCATTTCAATCATGGTCATACCAATGGAGTGTCCGCATACGTGTCCGGAAACATAGCCGCGGGCCTCGATGGGTTTCATGCAGAGTTTATGAACCTCTTGTGCGGTGCGTCCTGCTTTCATATGCTCGCGTGTCAGCTCGTGAAACTCGATATGTGCGTCCATCATATCCTGAGTGATTGCGTCCATGCCGTTCGGAAACAGTGGACGTGAGTATTCGACCCAGTGGCCGCCTTCGCTGGATATTTCGAGGCCGTACATTAAACCATCTGAAGCTTCTACCGGACGTTTAGATGGGAAAACCATTTGTGGTTCGAGTGAACCGTTTTTGCCAATTTGAACCATGTCCATGGTGTTTCGACGACAGCCGGCAGCGCTGAATACTTCCTCAGCAACACCCATGAGTTCGGCTTCAGTTTTACCGGGTTCGTAGGCTTTCATAACCGCCAGGACGCCCGCTTTGTTGACCGCCATTGAGTCTCGGACAGAAAGAATCTCTTCGTCAGATTTTTGGGCTCGGGCATAATCGAAAGGAATTTCAAAATCGATCAAATCGAAACCCGCACTGGCCAGAGCACTATAGTCGCGCACATTAATGATATATTCCAGACCGTAGATACCGACCTTTTTGGCACCTTTGTCTTTTAGAAAATCCGCCATCCATTCTCCGCAGTGCGGTGGGTAAGCACGTTCCTGAAGAAACGCTTCGTTGTGGTCGCCCACCCAGAATGCTTCGCGTGGACATACCATCACAGGGTCAGCGTTTTGGGTGATTACCACATAGGCGTAGCGGTGTAAAATATGGAATCCGGCCATGTAACGAACGGCGCCTTCAAATCCGCTGTATTCGCTACTGCTAACTACCAGCGCATCAAGGCCATGTTCTTCCATAGCATTACGCACATTGGCATAGCGGCGATCAATTTCTGTTTGACTTGGGCTGAAACGGTTTACGTAATCAGTCATCTTTAAACCTCTCTATTTATGAATTTCTATATTTGGGCTATCTAGTCGTCCAATGTCCAGGAAAACTCAACAGCCTTAACCATTTCGCCAACGGCTCTGTTAAGTGGGCATGGCACACCTATTTTTTCACCCATTTCGGCAATACCCAGATTGAGCGAATCAATTTCAGTTGGTCGTTGCGCTTCAATGTCCTGCAGCATGCTGGGCTTGTGGCGATAAGCAACCTCTCGGCCGTAATCAATCATCTCTTCCGGATCTTTTTCCAGATTAATACCCAGTGCTTTGGCGACCGCGATACCTTCCTGAGCCACAGTACTCATCACGTCGCGAACCTGATCGCAGGCAATGCCGTGTGGTAGGCGAGTCAATGCGCTAATACCATTGGATGCACAGTTAAAGATTACTTTGGTCCACATAGGGCCGCGGGGGTCTTCAACAGCTAGGGTTTCCTGGCCGCCACGAGTCAACGCTTCTGCCAGTTTTTGACACTCTTCGAAGGACGCAGGTTTATCCAGGAATGGTCCTATAGTGGTCAACCCTTTAGTGTCATGATTGCACACGCCGGGCCCAGTAATATGGCCTGCCGGGAATGTGGTTCCCATGATCACGCGTGGCACATATTCCGCGATAATTTCTTCACTACCGACACCATTTTGCACTGAGCAGACAGCCCCATCCTTGAAGATATGAGCCACTGCTTCCATTGCCGAGCGGGTGTGCAACGTCTTCGCGGCGATTATACCGAAATCACAGGGTGGGATTTCCTTGGCATCAGCTCTGGCATTTATATTTACTACGAAATCACTTTGTCCAGTTAACCGCAGACCGTTTTCATTGATCGCATCAACATGCGCCTGATAAGGATCGTAAGCCCAAACTTCGACATCATCCAGCTTGCCCAGATGTGCTGCAAAAAGGCTGCCGATTGCGCCACAACCAATAATACATACTTTCATTGTCGTTTCCTTTGAAGTTAAAGTTAATAAGATATTCGGTGTGCTTAGTGGTCAGGTTCTTTTTGAGACCAGCTTAATTCCACGCCTTTTACCAGGCGGTATAGGGTTTCGTGATAAGGCGCAGGTACGCCGACTTTCTTCGCTGCTCTTACAATAGAGCCGGTGATCCAGTCTACCTCGGTGAAACTCTTACTGCGAACATCATTCAGCATCGAGGTGATGTGTGCATATTCCTCACCGCCGCTGGTTCCCTGGCTGACGGCTTTCACGTTCATTTCCCAGGGGTTGCCGCTGAGCTTAATCCCTTGAGCTTCTGCAATGCGAATGCCCTCCATCATCATATCGTAAACCAGGTTGCCAAGATCCTCGATATTATCCTGTTTTGCATAGGCGGGTACATGCGGTAAATTTGTGACTGCGGAAATAGCGTTGACCGCCGAGTTGAAAATCAATTTTGACCAAAGGTGAGGGCGCAGATCTTCATAGGCTTCTGCGATCAGTCCTGACTTATTGATCAGCGCTTCAGCTTGCTGTACAAATTCGAAATCGGGACCGCCGCCTTCCCAGGGGCCCATCCAGGTTGCAGTATCGAGTTCATACTCAACATGGGTGTCAGAGTGACGCACACCGCTCATAAAGGTGACGCCTGAGATGATTGGCCAGTCGCCATAGCGGCGTACAACCTCTTCACAGCCCAGTCCATTTTGTACCATCAGTATCGAGGCATTGGGAAAATGGCCCTGCAGGCATTTAGCGCTGGCTTCAACTGCGTTGGTTTTGGTGGCGATGATAACCAGGTCGACATCGCCCAGGTCTGCCGGATTGGTAGATGCAGTTACGTTAGCGTGCAGGTCGGATTTACCGCTGACTTTAAGGCCCTTGTCATTCAGATCCTGCGCGTGGTTTTCACGACGAGTGAGTACACAGGTGTCGATAATGCTACCCAGATG
>CBDUGR010000293.1:0-4013 GCA_965366515.1 uncultured Gammaproteobacteria bacterium
GTAGCTATGTACGGACGGGATAACCGCTGAAAGCATCTAAGCGGGAAGCCCCCCTCAAGATGAGATCTCACTGATCCTTAAAGGATCCTGAAGGGCCCTTGAAGACTACAAGGTTGATAGGCTGGGTGTGTAAGCGTTGTAAGGCGTTGAGCTAACCAGTACTAATTGCCCGTGAGGCTTGACCATATAACGCCAAAGTGGTGTTGTAAGGGAAGCCAGATCAACAAGCACAGATGTACGTAAAAGGCGCAAGCCGAAGAGAACGTATTGATCACATAGCCGTATTGTTTAAGTGCATTGCGCTTGCTTACAGGGAGTATCGTAAGCATCAGGCACCACCGATTAAAAGGTTTTGCCTGACGACCATAGAGAGTCGGAACCACCTGATCCCATATCGAACTCAGAAGTGAAAAGACTCATCGCCGATGGTAGTGTGGGGTTTCCCCATGTGAGAGTAGGTCATCGTCAGGCTTTAAATAGAGAACCCCCATTCGCGCAAGCGGGTGGGGGTTTTTACTTATGGGTGATAGTGGTGTGCGACTCGAGCGTAGTGAGCAAGACGCCGGGAGGGTATTGGAACGTTGAAGCGCAGCGGCGGCGGTCCACAGGGTAAGGGCAGGATCGCCCGAGTATGGACGGTCATCGTCAGGCTTCAAATTAGAAAGGCTCACCCTGAAGAGTGGGCCTTTTTTATGGGCTCTTTTTTTGGGGTCAAGCCAGTCACCGTGTTTTTTAACAACGGACAATCGTACGAATGATATTAGCCAGAACGGTTAATACCCGATCTACTGCGATTATTGATGTGGTACCTAAAGGAAAGGGTTAGCTTATGTGGGTTGCAATTATTATCAATAGGTAACAAAATGTGGCGAATTAACCCTAAAACAGTATCACTTAATTTTGGCCATCAATATGTTGGATGATCACAACAAGAAAGCAGAAGAAGGCCACAATTGTTCAGACGCGCAAGCTTCTCTTAAAGAAATTTTTATAGAAAACTATCAGGGATTGAAGTCCGCAATATCGCGCTATATTAAACGCCCCCATGATGTAGAGGATATTGTTCAGGAAACTTTTGTTAAGTCGTACCAGGCCCAGCAGAGTACATCAATTGATAATATTAAGGCCTATTTATTTACCACAGCGCGAAACCTGTCGTTTAAACATCATGCGCTGCACGCCAATAAAGTTACGGACTACCTAGAAGATTTGGGCTTGTCAGAGGTCATTAATGAGACGGCACGGCTTGAAGATGAAATTGAAGCTCACCAACAATTTAGTATATTTTGTGAGGCTGTCAGAGAATTACCATTACAATGTCGACGTGTATTTATTCTCAAAAAAGTTTACGGTTTAAGCCACGAGGAGATTGCGCAGCGCTTGGATATTAGTATCAGTACGGCGAATCAGCACCTGGCGAAAGGAATGGCACGTTGTACCATCTATATGCGTGAAAAAGGATATCTGGATAAGGTGACTCACCACGAACTGGCGAAGAACAAATGACCACAAAAAATGTTATACATCTAGCAAGCCAGGAAATGATCCACGAAGAAGCCGCTATGTGGATACTTCGTATTGAGTCGAGCCCACTGAGCGCAGAAGAAAAACGTGAACTGAAAGAGTGGGCCAGCCGCTCTACAACTCATGCGCAGGTGTTAAGGGATACCGCAGAGGTCTGGGATCGCATGGATGTCATGGAGGGTCTGGCAGAGCTGCTACCTTTGGAATCCAAACCTAGAAGTCAGAGGCTTAGAAAGTATAAACCTGCATTTATTTTGGGTGCTCCGTTACTCGCTTCAGTAGTGGTTCTTTTCCTGTTTTTTCTACCCTCATTAGGCTGGTTTTCAAACCAAAAAATTTACGAAACGCCGATAGGAGCGTTACAGGTCGTGAAGATGGAGGATGGATCCGCGGTCACTTTGAATACGGCAACAAAAATTCAGGCCGCTTTCGATGTTTCTCAGAGGAAAATCGAACTACTTAAAGGAGAGGCTTTTTTTGAAGTTGCACATGATGAGCATGTTCCCTTTATCGTCACTGTCGGCACTACTCAAATTGAAGCTGTGGGCACTGCCTTTAGCGTTCAACGACTGGCTGATGAAGTTGAGGTTACCGTAACCGAAGGTCGGGTCAAAATAACAAAGGTGCAGCAGGGCGACCGAGAGGTTAAGCCGCAACAGATTTTGTTTGCCGATGGTGGGCAACAGGTTTATTTGAATGACCAGAAAAAGATTGCGGTACAGTCGGTAAAACCAGAGGAGATTGCCAAGGTGCTAATGTGGCAGCAACGAATGCTGGCATTTAGTGGTGAAACGCTAGAGGAAGTCATAGCAGAGTTTAGCCGATACACTCAGGCTGAAATACGTATAGTCGACGAAGAAACCGCTGCAATAAGGGTGGGGGGGTATTTCCGTTCGGATGATTTGCCAGGAATAATGAAATCACTGGAAGAGAATTTTGAAATATCGGTAGAGCAGCAAAGCCCAAACCAATTTGTGCTCAGCAAAAGTATGTAATAGCCTGCCAGCAAGTTCAAAAAACTAAAACGCTCACAAAACTAAAATATTTTCATTTATCACTAATAGATTTTGATATCACAAAGGTCTTCTATCCAAGCGGGTTTTATAAGCCTGCAAATCAGGAAGGGTATGCCGATCAGATACTGTCTGCTCGTTACACTGTTGATCGCCCTGTTGGTTCAATCCGACCGGTTATCTGCTCAGCAGTTGTTGCCGTTTAGTATTCCTGAAAGTTCCGCAGAGGCAGGGTTAACGCTCTATGTGGAGCAGGCTGGAAGACAAGTTCTTTTCCCCTATGACGTTATTCGAAGTAAAAATACGAATGCAGTGATGGGGAAGTACGGAGCCGATGAGGCTCTGGATATTCTCCTTAAAGATACGGGGTTAAAGGCTTTCTCCAGCAAAGGTACGTTAACAATACGTTTGCTTGGAAAGCGAGAGGAGAAATCAAAAATGCTGGTGAATAAGAAAAAAGGCATGTGGGGAGTCGCGGCGCTGGCGTCGCTGTTTGCAACAACAGGTCCCGCACAAGCAGAATCTGCGGTCGTGGCGGGGTTAGAAGAGATCGTTGTTACTGCAAGGAAAGTCAAAGAAAGTCTGCAGGATGTGCCTATATCCGTGCAGGCCTTTAGTGCCCAGAGCCTGTCCGCTCAGGGTTTGTCCAATGTCTCAGAAATTGGCGATCTAACCTCCAATATGGAGTTTGATGCGCTTTCCCCTATTAATGGCAGCTCCAATACACCCAATATCAATATTCGCGGTATTGGAACAACGGACTTCCTGTTAACTGTCGACCCAAGTGTGGGTGTTTATGTGGACGGTATCTACGTCGCACGCTCGGTAGGCGGACTTCTGGATTTACTGGATCTGGAACAGATTGAGGTTCTAAAAGGGCCGCAGGGAACATTGTTTGGGCGTAACACAGTAGGTGGTGCCATTCAGTTGATTACCCGAAAGCCGACGGATGAGTTTAGATTTTCCGCAGAAGCGGCGACGGGTGAAGACAACCGCCGTGATTTTCGTTTTAATGTTAGCGGCGGTTTAGCGGAGAATTTGTTCGCAAGTCTGGCGTTCTCAACGAAAAATCGTGATGGTTATGGAAAGCGGCGTGACTTTTTTGCAGATAATCCGGATCTAGTCGGTTTAGAGGCAGCAATAGACGGCATTAATGCCTACTATGATGAGCCCACCGGAACATTGCTGTCTGGCAACACTACCGGATTGGCTCCGGGAAGCATTATTGCTGGAGGGATTACCGCGCAGCCGTCCAGCAGCGATGACCCAGGTAACGAAGATAATTACTCGATCAGAACCAGTCTTGTTTGGGAAGTTTCAGATACTTTTTCCGCAACCTTTACCGTGGATTACAATGAGGCAGATGAAGCTGCTCCAGCGTTAGTGCTGCTCGATATTTTTCAGGATGACCTTTCGGCACCTACACCCGGTGTAGTAAACCTGTTAACGGGAAATGAATTTAAGCCTAATATTGTT
>CBDUGR010000294.1:0-3996 GCA_965366515.1 uncultured Gammaproteobacteria bacterium
CCATTTCTGCTGATCCCGCGACTTACCGAAGATTGAATCTACAATGGGGCACGGCACCAATATTGGCGGATGAAGCCGGTAGTGAACACCCAAATCATTTGGCTCGCGAAGTTGCCAAAGCATCAGGTGTCGCTGAAGCGGGCGATTACATTGTTCTGGTAAGAGGTTTTAGTTCAGAGGAGACGCTGAATACACCTTCTGTGACTTTATTGACGGTTTGACTGCTCTTATTGCTTGAAATTGCAAAGGTCAAAGTTTGTCCCAGCGATAATTTACAGATAAGTATTGCCTGTGTATTAGCTATTTTCCGCTGGTTCGTCCAGCTTTTCTATAAGCTCGTCCAGCAGTTCGTAAAGCAGCTCGAGTTTTCCATATCCAAATTGCTCGGTAATATAATCGTAGCGCGATTCGGATACTGGTGCGATCAGCTCAAAAAGATCTCGCCCCTTGTTTGTAATTGAAATAGCTGAGCTGCGCTGATCGCTCGGCACCGTCTCACGCTTTACCAGCTGCCGTTTCTCAAGATTTTGGATGATACGGGAAACGCTGGGTGCAAGCAGGTGGCAGCGTTCAGAAAGCTCTTTGATATCGAGTTTCTGTGCTTCTATGAGAATTCGTAGAACACGCCATTGCTGGGCCGACAGATTGTGCTCTCTCAGCGATGGCGTAAATTTTCTCATGACCGCTTCGCGCGCCTTTAGCAAAGACATGGGTAGGGACCGGTGAAACTTGCGCATATTCAGATTATCCAAAATCTATTGCTCGTCAGCAATGCTGTTATCTAATTGGCCGATGCCAGAAACTTCCACCTCTACAAAGTCGCCTGGCGCGAGGTACTTGGGTGGGTCAAAGCGTGCGCCAGCGCCGTTTGGAGTGCCAGTGGAAATAATATCACCGGGCTTGAGGATAAAGAATTTCGAGAGGTAGCTAATCAAATAAGCGAAGGGGAACATCAGATTAGCCGTTGTATCATGCTGCCGTACTTCGCCATTCACTCGAGTCGTGACCCACAGGTCATTGTAATCGGAAAACTCGTCTGCGCTTACCATCCAGGGGCCGAGGGAGCCTGAGTGTACAAAATTTTTACCCTGGGTGACGTTGAATTTAGCATGACGAACCCAGTCACGTAACGTGCCTTCATTCATTATGGTTAAGCCGGCGATATGTTCGGACGCTTGATTTTCTGGTATTCGATGGCCGGTTTTACCGATCACAATCACTATTTCACCTTCATAATCCAGCTGTAAGGATTCCGGTGGCCGTATCAGTGGTTGATTGTGGCCGGTGAGGGAGTCGGGCGTGCGCATAAAGACGCTGGGGTACTCTGGATCGTCTGAGTTATCCCTGTATTCAGCATTTCTGTTGGCATAGTTGACACCAATACAGATAATTTTCTCAGGGTTGGTGATTGTGGGTAGATAGCTAACTTCCGAAAGAGGGGCATCACCATGTTGCGAATCGGCGAGTGCCATCGCTCTCTGAAGCTGGTTGTTGCCAATCAACTGTTTAAGGTCGCCACCGATACGTTGTCCAAGATCAACGATGCTCTGTTCTTTGATGACGCCGTAGGAGACTTTTCCCTGGTGTGAATAGGTTATAAATTTCATGCTACAAAAGCCCTGTAGATTCTAAAACTTCATCCAGCCTGCGCTCCAATTCCGGAGTCGCCGGTGACATGGGTAAGCGGTGTTCGTTATTCTCAAGCAAGCCCATCCGTTTCATCATGTACTTCATGGGGATGGGATTTGTTTCATAAAAAATTGACTGGTTGATGGTCAATAACTGTTGGTGTAGCTGGCGGCCTTTGTTGAGATCATTTTGCCATACCGCTTCACACATGTCGCTCAAAGGTTTCGGGCAAATATTCCCTACGGCGTTCATCAGGCCGCAGGCGCCAACGGCCATCATAGGGAAGCTTAGTTCTTCCAGGCCAACGAATATTTTAAAGTCCGGGCCGAAGGCGTCGAGGCATTCGGTGACCATTCCCAGATCATTGTAGGCCTGTTTCATGCCCACAAAGTTGGGGCAGCGAGATCGAATTTCCTTAAGCGAATCCATAGCCATTACCACTCCTGTGCGTCCTGGAATATGGTAGATCATCCAAGGCAGGTTGATACCGCGAGTAACCTCCTCGTAATAGCTGATCAGGCCACGTTGTGGTGGTTTAATGTAATAGGGCGTTACGATAAGTAGTGCGTCTACACCGGCATTGGCCGCATGCGCGGTTAGAAGCTTTGTTTCCCAGAGTGATTGAGATCCGGTAGCCGCTACGATAGGCACTCGACCATTAACTGTCTTTACCGCAACGTCGACTAATCTGTTTCGCTCTTCTGTGGTCAGTGTTGAGGGTTCTGCGGTGGTGCCGTTAACCAAAATACCGTGAGTGCCATTGTCGATCTGATAATTAATCAGGCTTGCGTAGGTGTCATAATCCACTTCGCCATTGTTTATCGGCGTGATGACCGGCGGGATAGAGCCTTTAATATCGGCCAGGGTGAAAACCATTGTGTGCTCCTGTAGATAATAGTCTGCATATACATAACAGGTTAATTAAAGTCATCATAATTAAAATCCCTTTTATTTGCAAACACTTCTTTATAGAATCCATTATAGATTTATGATATATGGTTAAAACACATTTTTAGATATAGGATGAAGGCTGAACAAAAAAGCGCGTATTGCGAAATAGTAAATAACATGTTATGTTGTTTACTATTGATTATCTACCGCAGAAGGTTTTATCTGAGTGCCGCATCTGATTCTTGAATATTCAGCCAATCTGGAGGAGTCTATCGATGTGGCATTGACGTTGAACGCCATGCACGTCTGTGCTTTGGATATGGCTGTGTTTCCGGTTGCTGCCATACGCACCAGGGCAGCAAGACGAGACCATTATCTCATTGCGGATCTTGCGGGTGATTATGGTTTTGTGCATCTTTTGGTACGCATTAAGGAAGGTCGAAGCGATGATGAAAAAAAACGAATTGGTACAGGTTTCTTTGATGCACTGAGTGGCTGTTTGGCAGAGTTTCAGGCGTCCCACCCTCTGGCGCTAACGGTTGAAGTTGAGGAGATATGCTCATCGTTGAGTTTTGCAAAGAACAGTATCCCGAAATTTATGTAATTCGATTAATTGGAAATAACTATGTCTATATATGAAGAGAATTTAGAACGGGCAAAAGGTTACCTGGCTCGATTCAAAACGGAAGTGACGGGGCACTATATTAATGGTGCTATGACTAAAGGTTCGTCGGATGCCAGTTTTGATAACCTGACACCGGTCGACAATACCTCCTTAGGTAAAGTGGTAGAAGGAACCGTTGAGGATGTCGATCAAGCCTGTGCAGCGGCAGAAAATGCATTCGCCGATTGGCGCACCATGCCAGGTAAAGAACGTAAGAAACTGCTCAACCATTTTGCCGACAAGATTGTTGAGAGAGCGGATGAGATTGCGTTAGTCGAAAGTATGGATTGCGGTCAGCCTCTTCGATTTATGAAAGCAGCAGCAGTGCGTGGCGCTGATAATTTCCGTTTCTTTGCGGATAAGGCGCCGGAAGCTCGTAATGGACAGTCGTTACATCAGGATGAGCATACTAACTTTACGGTGCGCAATCCAATTGGTCCTGTGGGTGTCATTACGCCCTGGAATACACCTTTTATGCTGGCTACCTGGAAAATTGCCCCGGCGCTGGCGGCGGGTTGTACGGTAGTACATAAGCCAGCTGAGTTTAGTCCGTTGACGGCGATGTTGTTGGCGGAGATCAGCCAAGAGGCTGGTATACCGGCTGGCGTTTGGAATACGGTGAACGGTTTTGGTGAGGTTGTAGGGAAACGTATTACCGAGCATCCGGCCATTAAGGCTGTCGCATTCGTGGGGGAGACCGTGACTGGCAGTCACATTATGCAGCAGGGTGCACCGACCTTGAAAAGAGTTCATTTCGAACTGGGTGGTAAAAATCCGGTGATGGTGTTTGATGATGCCGATTTCGAGCGGGC
>CBDUGR010000295.1:0-3995 GCA_965366515.1 uncultured Gammaproteobacteria bacterium
TTTAAAAGGAATACATATTTCCATGGCGGATCGTTTTGTTAAAATGCTGAAGTCATTAAAAGTTAGATCCGGCGTATTATTCGCTACTGGTGGTTTAGCTTTGGATGATGGATTAATTGCTGCTTTTAAAGAGTGTGCTGAAAAGCAAAAAATGGATCTGGATGTGCGTTCGACAGAAGATTCTATATATGCAGGAGCGATCGGGGCAGCTATTTGGGGAGCCTTCCGCTTCGAAAAACTTCGCGTACAGGAAGCAGCTTAGTATAGATGGTACCGCTGAAAGTTTTTCTTTCGGCGGTACCAAAAGCTTATAACCTATATAAAGAGGAATAGTTTTATGGCTTTAATGATTACAGATGATTGTACAGCTTGTGATGCCTGTGTTGATCCTTGTCCTAATGAGGCGATCACTGAAGGTGACCCGATCTATAAGATAGATGCGCTGCGCTGTACAGAGTGCGTAGGTGCAGAAGATGAACCCCAATGTGTACTGGAATGTCCTGCAGACTGCATTGTTCCCGACCCCGATTGGCAGGAAACAGAAGAGCAGTTGCAGGCGAAGTACGAGTCGCTGCACTGATCTATTCTGGTCAGCCAGAGTATTAACTAAACATTCGTAGTTTTCGAATGGAAGGCTTCCTCTAGGGGAAGCCTAACGCCCCCTGCTGCCCTGAATCTACTCGGTAGTCACGAATTTCAGCGGTTGCTGGAGGTTATATAAAGTAACAAACAGGTGGTGTAGCGAATATGCATATTTCGCAGCAGTTTGATTTAAGCGGCAAAGCTGCGGTAGTGACGGGTGGTTCGCAAGGTATTGGTTTAGCCATTGCAGAACTGCTTCATGCCTTTGGCGCAGAAGTACATATTTTTGATGTTGTTGCTCCCAGCGACAGCAGTGACAATCCTTTTACCTATCATACACTGGATCTCAGTGACTCCAGCGCTGTCAATCAGGCTGTTTCAACCTTACCAAAAAATGCAACCCTATTAGTTAACAACGCTGGAATTACCCGTGACCGAAGCTTAACCAAGATGTCTGATGACGAATGGTCATCCGTGTTGAGGGTTAACCTGGATGGAGCATTCTACACATTGCGTGCAATGTCTTCGCTCATGAGAGAGGCGGGACATGGTCGAGTTGTTAATATTACTTCGATTAATGGGATGCGAGGCAAGTTTGGTCAGGCAAATTATTCTTCAGCTAAAGCCGGTTTGATCGGGCTGACTAAAACGGCAGCGCGTGAGTTGGGACCCAAGGGAGTGACCGTAAACGCAGTCGCTCCGGGTATGGTAATGACTGAAATGGCAAAGAAATTACCACAGGAATATATTGACAAGGCAAAGGATGAAACGGTCGTCAAGCAATTAGCGCATCCAGAAGATATCGCGAACGCTGTTTTATTTTTGCTATCTGAAGCAGCGAAGTTTATTACGGGCGAAGTGATTCGCGTTGATGGTGGGCAGTATATCTAGATAGGGTCACCCGACAGAAGGTTTGGAAGGTTTAATTGAAATATTGAGCAGAGGCATCATTTGATGACACAAGAGTTAGCTAGTTCAAGGTCTGTATCCATTGCTGTTGCAGGTAGTGGTGGCGCCGGTGCAATGACAACGGGAAATCTGTTGTTCGATGTGGCGGCAAAACAGGGATGGTTTGGCACGCTTACGCGAACGCTGGGCCCTCAAATTCGTGGTGGTGAGGCTGCGGCTATGGTGCGTTTAACTACAGCGCCCACGTCCAGCCCGGATGATTTTTTTCATGTGCTTCTGGCGATTGACTGGAAAAACGTAGAGAGATTCGCTGCGGAAATTCCATTAACCTCGGACAGCATCATTATCAGCGACGTTGATGGTGGGGATGTCCCAGAGGTTATTTCGCGCTCCGGGGCAAAAATCGTTCAGTTACCGATTGCGAAGACCGCCAAGCAAATAAAGCAAGGGCGACCGAACATGGTTGCTCTGGGTATTCTTGCTGAGATGGTTTCATTACCGGAACGTGCCTTGTCCGACATGCTCGAGAAAAAGCTGGGCCGAAAGGGTCAGGAAGCGGTGCAGAGCAGCTTGGACACCATTAAGCTGGGACGTGAACTTGCGGCCGATCTTCCGGTTGTGGCGAAAGCTGACTTTGACCAGCCAGCACCCGGTGAGCGTATGGTTATCTCTGGAAATGAGGCGGCAGGTTGGGGGGCAATCAAAGGTGGCATTCGTTTTGTGGCGGCCTATCCGATTACTCCCGCGACAGAGGTTCTTGAGTGGATGTCGTCCGCTTTACCCAAGTTGGGTGGATCTTTGGTGCAGGCGGAAGACGAGCTTTCGTCCATCAATATGGCCATTGGGGGCTCCTATGGTGGTATTCCCTCGCTGACGGCGACTTCTGGACCAGGACTCGCGCTAATGACAGAGAGTATCGGGTTGGCGGTCGCTTCAGAAGTCCCGGTTGTTATTGTTAACGTTATGCGAGGTGGCCCCTCTACCGGTCTTCCTACTAAATCCGAGCAAAGTGATCTAAACATTGCAATCTATGGTTTGCATGGAGATGCGCCACACATTGTGACTGCGCCGATGGCGGTAGAAGACTGCCTCTTTACTGCCCAGTGGTCAGTGCATTTAGCTGAGTCGTTGCAGGCACCGGCAATTATGCTGTCCGATCAGTTTATGGGGCAGGCGAGAGCGGCCGTTGAAAAACCGGAAGAGATTGATTTTGGCACAAAACGAGAAGTTCTTACCGAAGGTGTAGAGGGCTATGAACGTTACGCAGTGACGGACAGTGGTGTCTCTCCCATGGCAATACCCGGGTTACCAGGGGGCCAGTATACTGCTGATGGACTTGAACATAGTCCAACCGGCACCCCTTCAACCCAGGACGCTCACCATGCTGAGCAAATGGATAAGCGGTTGCGCAAGTTAACCGAATTTGATTATGCCGATCATTGGGCAGCTATCGAAGGTGATGGTGATATTGCCATCGTAACCTGGGGCTCGACCACTGGTGCCGCTCGCGAAGCAGCGGAAAGATTGCGTGAGTTCGGGATTAATGCGAAATTGATCGCCATACGCCTGTTATCGCCGGTTCAGCCGGAAAAAATGGCCGCTGCTCTTGCTGGAGTTGAGAAAATGCTAGTGGTTGAGCAAACGCACTCAGCGCAGTTCTTCAGGTATGTAAGGGCCCAGTATGACTTACCTTGCCAGGCTAAAGCATTCAACAGGGCTGGTCCTATTATCATCCGTCCGGGTGAAATCGTTAACGAAATTAAGAATTGGAGCTAACCATGAACCAAGCAGCAAGTGATATCGCGTTAGTTGCATCAGATTATAAATCTGGACTGAAACCTGTATGGTGCCCTGGTTGTGGCGATTATTCAGTTTTGCAAGCGTTGACAAAAGCAATGGCCAGTCTGGCCCTGAAACCCGAAGATGTTGCCGTCATCTCCGGTATTGGCTGTTCATCCCGTATTCCCGCGTATACCTCGACTTATGGCTTTCACGGTGTTCATGGGAGATCTTTAGCGCTGTCCACCGGACTAAAAGTCGCTCGCCCTGAGTTAACCGTGATTTGCACCGGTGGTGACGGAGACGGTTTTTCGATTGGTGGTAATCATTTTATGCATGCCTGCCGTCGTAATGTGGACATTACTTATATCGTGATGGACAACCAGGTCTACGGTATGACTAAAGGCCAGGCTTCACCAACTACAGACCCTTTTTGGGATAGTGCATTAACGCCAGGAGGAACCGGAGTAAGTCCTTTCCATCCTTTGGTTATAGCGTTAGCGTCAGGTGCAAACTTCTTGGGTCGGGCATTTTCCGGGGATCCGAAAGGTACAGCGGCGATGATTGAAGAAGCCATACAGCATCCAGGCTTCTCCTTTGTACAAATTCTAAGCCCTTGTGTGACCTATCGGCCCGATCAGAAAGATTGGCGAAATAAAGTCCGTCCAGCACCGGTAGAAGCGACTTCTGATCCGGCGCGCGCGGCGCGACGACTAATGACTGAT
>CBDUGR010000296.1:0-3981 GCA_965366515.1 uncultured Gammaproteobacteria bacterium
TATCGACTTAAAGGACATTCCACATGTCGCCTGACATCTCAAGTGTTAAAGATTATCTTCTGGCTCTGCAGGACGATATTTGTCAGCAGCTTGAGGAGGAGGATGGTGGCGCCAGATTCGTCGAAGAGAGCTGGCAGCGTGCAGAAGGCGGCGGTGGCCGCTCGCGGGTTATCAGCAACGGCGCGGTTATTGAAAAAGGCGGCGTTAACTTCTCGCATGTTTTTGGAGACAAACTTCCACCCTCGGCATCGGCCTCTCGTCCAGAGTTGGCAGGCCGTGGGTTTCAGGCCATGGGAGTGTCGCTAGTCATTCACCCGAAAAATCCCTATGTCCCAACGTCACACGCGAATTTTCGGTTTTTTATTGCTGAAAAGGAAGGTGTAGAACCGGTCTGGTGGTTTGGCGGAGGGTTTGATTTGACCCCCTATTATGGATTTAAAGAAGACTGCGTCTATTGGCATCAGACGGCCAAGCAGGCCTGTGAGCCATTTGGCGATGAGCTTTATTCAAAGTACAAAAACTGGTGTGACGAGTATTTTTATCTAAAGCACCGCAATGAACCCCGTGGTGTGGGGGGCTTGTTTTTTGATGATCTGAACGAGCCGGGATTTGATCAATGTTTTGAGTTTGTAAAAAGTGCGGGTGACGCCTATATAGAGGCTTACCGACCGATTATCGCCAGGCGCAAAAACACCCAATACGGGGAACGCGAACGTAAATTCCAGTGTTACCGACGTGGTCGCTATGTGGAGTTTAATCTGGTCTATGATCGCGGCACCTTGTTTGGCCTGCAGTCAGGCGGGCGAACCGAATCCATTTTAATGTCGCTACCGCCGGTGGTGCATTGGGATTACAATTGGCACCCGGAACCGGGTTCAAAAGAAGCTGAACTCTACGACTATTTTTTGCAACCAAGAGAGTGGGTATAAAGCGTGACTGACCGTTATGCCGTGATGGGTAATCCGATCGCGCACAGTAAATCACCTCAGATACATACAGCCTTTGCAAACCAAACCGGGCAGGATATCCATTATGAAGCGCTATTGGTGCCCATCGATGGGTTTTCAGCCCGGGCACAACAGTTTTTTGGTGGGGGCGGAAAGGGCCTGAATGTGACTGTCCCCTTCAAATTGCAGGCCTGGCAACTCGCAGATCAGCATACCGAGCGGGCGCTACAGGCAGGTTCGGTGAATACACTCATGATGACGAACCAGAGTCAGCTGCTGGGTGAGAATACTGATGGCTTGGGGCTGGTCAACGATATGCTGAAGAATCACGGCGGTCAGATAGATGGCAAGCGAGTGCTGGTGCTGGGAGCCGGTGGTGCAGTGCGTGGAGTACTGGGCCCCATTCTTGAGCAGCAGCCGAAAACGCTGGTCATCGCCAATCGTACTCTCGCCAAAGCGGTACAGTTGGCTGAGCTGTTTCAAGGATCAACAATAGTGGAGGGCTGTGGATTTGACGCGCTTGCCGGGCAACAGTTTGACCTGGTAATCAATGGCACCGCCGCCAGTCTGCAGGGTGAACTGCCACCCTTGCCGGAGCACCTGCTGGCTGTCAACGCATGGTGCTACGATATGATGTATAGCGCGGCAGACACGGTGTTTTGTCAATGGGCGAAAGAGCAGGGCGCAGCTAAAGCGCTGGATGGCCTGGGCATGCTGGTCGAGCAGGCCGCCGAGTCGTTTTATTTATGGCGTGGCGTGCGGCCAAAAACACAGTCAGTCATAGAACAAATAAGGAGTCAGCTTTAATGAAAGTGATGATAGATTTATGTGTGGTGCCGATAGGGGTAGGTCTCTCGGTTTCCAGGTATGTAGCCGCCTGCCAGACGATTCTGGAAGAGGCCGGCCTCTCCTATCAGATGCATGCCTACGGCACCAACGTAGAGGGTGACTGGGATGAGGTATTCGCCGCAGTAAAGCAGTGTCATGAAAAAGTACATGAAATGGGCGCGCCGCGCATAACCACCAGCCTTAAAGTGGGTACTCGTAACGATCGCGAGCAATCGATGCAGGACAAGATTGACAGTGTTGAGGACAAGCTGAGGGATGACGGTTAGCCAGGGGGCTGTGTAAACAGACCAAGAATCCTTTTTAGATCCAAAAAAATGGCTTACCCAAACGCCATAATGGCGAAGAAAGCCAGTACCACAAAAATAGTCAAGCCGGCAACAGATGGCCAGTTTCGCGCTGCTAATTCTTGAACCCTGGCTTTCATCATGGATTTTTCCACGCTGTCGATATGATCGCCACAGCCCCGGCAATATTGGTCGGTAATACACAGCCACTCCTGGCAATGGACGCAGCGGTATCGGTCGCGCAGGTTCCACGGGGAAGCGCCAAAGACAGTGCGCTTATGGGATTCCATGTATTCAACATCCTGAGTGGTAAATGAAGTGCCACATTGGCGGCAATAGTTATTCCCGCGCGCAGCGGGGGCCTGGCATTTGCGGCAGCGGTACACATCGGAAATAACGGGGAGTTTGGATTCCATCATGGTTCCATTTCTTCTTAAGTTTTACGGTCCTGGTGTAGCATTTTTTTCGCCATGTTGGGCGAGTTACTTATTTTTATTTGCCTAAAAATAAGTAACCAACAAAAAGGGCACCCCCCGAATCGCGGCAGGTCTGTGACCTGTTCACTGTGCTTCTCATCAAATGGCGGCCGTTCGGGAACTCGCCTGCGGCTCAGACAGCCCTCTCTATTCCCGTCATTTGCCTGCGATGCTCATCCGCTTTAGGGGGGATTTTATGCACTTCGCACTGTGTTATGTGGTGATTTTTTAATTTCTAAAAAAGATTCCGAGCTAGCAACTGATAGGTTGATCACCAGGGCAGTATTTCGCCATTCATATGCCAGAAACTACCCGAGTTATCCAGGTTTAGTTGGTCGATACGCTCTAGAAGGCCGGCAGCCGATTCGCCGGTGTCGATCAAGGCGGCTGCTCCGGTCATATCCGTCTTAACATATCCCGGATGCAACAGGGCCACGGCGATGCCTTTGACGCTTAAATCCTTCGCCAGTGAAACACCCGCCGCGTTCAGCGCGGCTTTTGACATTCGGTAACCATAACTGCCGCCTGAGTCATTATCGCCCATAGACCCCATCCTGCTGGTGATCAACGCGACCTTGCCGCCGCGCTTTAGCTTGGGAATCAAAGAAGCGGTCACCCGTAGAGGACCAAGCGCATTGACCTCAAACTGGTGGCGTATCGAGTCAATATCCAAAGCGTTAAGCGACATCCCCTGTAACACACCTGCATTATTAACCAGAAGATCGATCGAATCAGGAGCTACCGTATTAGCGAACGTCTCAATTACGCTGTCATCGGTCACGTCATAACCCTCGTGCACTTCGACAGGCAAAGCTTTCAGCGCATCACTGGATTGACGGCACAAGGCCGTCACCCGGTAACCACGTTCTGATAACGCTCGGCATAAGGCTAATCCGATACCTCTATTGGCGCCTGTGACTATCGCATTTTGCATAATGGGTAGTTTACCATGATCAGTTGATTGGGGGTTGATCTGTAAGGGTGGATATTGGCTAGGAGTAAACGTTGGAACTTTATACGACGACCCTAATTTTGTGCAAGTAAGTGTAGAAATGATCATTGCCGAGGGACATACTCATATGTCGGATGCTGCTGAATATTCTCTCGGGCTACAAAATTTTATTCAGACTGAATAATCAGAACTATTATTAGTTGGCAGAATATACGGGACAAGGATAAAGCGAGCAAAATGAAAAATCGAATCAAAATTTTCTTTCAGAACTGGTGGCTCGTCATTGTTTTTCATCTAGTGTTTGCTACTTTTATTCTAGCTAACGCTATCTCTATTGGCTCTCAATAGAACTGCTATCCCGCAATTCCTTAACGATACCTTTGTAGATAGCTGGAGCTTTCACCGTGTATAAGGTTGGCTGCTATCGGCCAGGAGCGGATATTCGATTAAAATAAATGCGTCCCCTTTCCCTT
>CBDUGR010000297.1:0-3980 GCA_965366515.1 uncultured Gammaproteobacteria bacterium
AGGATCTTAAACCGCTGAAGGATACTCAAATACCGCTGACCTCGATGTCTCATAGCATCAATGTGGACGGTACGGATGAAAAGAATTGGGTTGGACAGGCGTTAAGACGAAAAGAAGATGCGCGTTTGATACGTGGTCGCGGCTTCTTTGTCGATGACGATCAGTCCGCTGATATGCTTCATATGGGATTTGTGCGTTCGCCCTATTCACACGCCAAGGTTGGAGATATTGATGTATCTGCCGCTGAAGAGTTACCGGGTGTAGTGCTGATAATGACCGGTAAGCAGGTGGCGGAGCAAACAGAGCCGTTTATGCAGGTCGGTGCGGCGCCCGGCAACCAATTAATTGACTACGGTATTGCTGTTGATCGCGTGCGCTATCAGGGAGAGCCTGTGGTGATGGTGGTTGCGAAATCAGCACGTGAAGTGGAAGATGCAGCGGAACTGATTGAGGTAGCTTACGAGGCATTACCAGCAGTCGTAGAGTCAGAAGATGCGCTCAAAGACGAAATCATCTTGCACGAAGAGGTCGGCACCAATGTCATCTTCAATGGCACCTGGGATCATGGGGATGTGGATCAGGCGTTTGCCGAAGCTGCCCACGTGATCAAGATTGGACGTATGCATTTTCATCGATTCTCAAGTACACCGATTGAAACAGCAGGCGCTGTGGTTAGCTGGTCTCGACAGGGTGAAATGGATGTGCTTTCTAACACCGGTTTGCCTGCCATTGCATCACAAATGATTGCCCCCTATCTGGGTATCAGTACTGAGCAGATTCGTTCGCGCAGTATCGATGTTGGTGGAAATTTTGGTACCAAAACGGTTACTTTCCCCTTTGTTGGGTTGACCGCAGTCGCTTCCCGTAATGTGGGGGGGCGTGCCGTTAAATGGGTTGAAACCCGCAGCGAAAATCTGCAGTCGTTCCACGGTGGTGAGCGTACTTTTCTGGATACTGAAGTGGCGCTTGATAAGGATGGCGTGCTGATCGGATTACGTTCCAAGCATATCGATGATTGCGGTGCTTATACGCGCTACGAGCCTTTGGGCGCATCGATCTGGTCACAGGTCTACTGTGCCATGTATAAGATTCGCAACCTCAATATCGACTTTACTCAGGTTGCGGCCAACAAACCGCCCTGTACGCCAAATCGGGGTTATTCGAGATTACAGCATCTCTGGTTTATGGAGCGGGTGATCGATATCTGTGCCCATGAGTTAAATATTCCGGCGGATGAGATGCGCATGCGTAACTACATCCAGCCAGAGCAGTTCCCCTACACCACACCGAATGGCAATATCTACGATTCCGGTGATTATCCGCAAATGCTGAGTAAAGCGAAGGAATTGATCGGCTATGACCAATGGAAGCAAAAGCAGGCGGAATGGCGTAAAGAGGGACGTTTGATTGGTATCGGGATTGGTTCTACGGTGGATTCAGGAACGAATAACTTCGGCCAATCGGTCTACATTAACCCGGATTCTGTGTTCTCCGGAAACGCGGAAGCTGCCCGTATTAAGATTGGTCTGGACGGTTCTGTCGTAGCCATGATGGGTTCAGTGCCGCAGGGGCAAGGACATGAGACTGTTGCTGCCCAGGTGATCGCCGATGATTTGGGTATCAGCCCTGATATGGTGACGGTTAAACCGGGTTTTGATTCCAGCTGGAATACCTTCTCCGGATTGTCTGGAACTATCGCCAGCCAATTTGTGGTTACTGGTCTGTCAGCCGTTCATGGGGCAGCGGAGAAGTTGAGAGGTGAGCTGGTGCGTTTGGCGGCCTTTGCGCTGGAGGCCAACGAAGATGATTTGGAGTTGGGCGTCGGTGAAATGGGGCCGGAAGTTCGGGTCAAAGGTTCACCCAGTCAGTCGATCAACTTCTGGATGCTGTCTAACCTGGTTAACTCTAACAATGCCAGATTGCCAGAGGAACTGCGTGATATTGATCTTAACGTGCAGCACGTCTATCGTCCGCCTTTCGAATTGCCGGATGCGGAGAAGCGCTATGGTAATCAGACTTTGACCTATTCAGCACAAATCCACATGGCGGTGGTTGAGGTGGATCGAGTCACCAGTCAGCCGAAGATTTTGGATTATATCGTTGTTGATGATTGTGGTGTGGCGATTAATCCGAAAATTGTAGAGGGTCAGGTGCATGGTGCAGCCTGTCACGGTATTGGCGCGGCAATGCAGGAAGCCTTCCAGTTCGATGACGGCGGTAACATGATCACCGGTACCTTTACCGACTATGCCCCAATGACTTCCATGAATATGCCGGAGATTCGTTGTACTTCCATCGAAACACCTTCGCCGTTCAGTTATAACGGTGCCAAAGGGTGCGGCGAGGGTGGTGGCGCTCCGCTGCATACCATGTCGGCTGCGATTCAGGACGCTCTCTATGAAGAAGGCGTTATCCTGAATGAGTCTCATAATTCGCCGACTATTCTTTTGGAAGCCAGACAGAACCCCAACAAGGCAACTTTTGTTGAGGTAACATCGAGATAACAATAATAAAGTAAGACCTTCTATTGAAAAAGGGTGGCTCAAGCCGCCCTTTTTTTTGTATAAATTTAGTGGCTTGGTTTGGTAACAAACGGCCTCTGAAATACGTATAATTATCGTTAACAAGAACGATTGTCTGAATTTGCTGAAATTAAAAGAGGTAATTGGAATGCGTAGTGGTAGCCCGTTATTTGACTCCATCGAGGACATAGAACATAGATTTGCTGACCAGGGATATATCACTGATCGGATGTTGGCTACTACTGTCTATCTTTCCATCGTCCTGGGAAAACCAGTCTTCCTCGAGGGCGAACCAGGGGTTGGTAAAACAGAAATTGCCAAAGTGATGGCGAAAGTACTGGGATCAGAGCTGATTCGCCTGCAGTGTTACGAGGGATTGGATACCCATACTGCACTGTATGAATGGAACTATCCGAGGCAGATGTTGGAAGTCAGGCTGCAGGAAGCCAGGGGTGTAGAAAAAGATCAGATTGGACGTAATATTTTTAGTGAGGAGTTCTTGCTGAAAAGACCGCTGTTGAGTGCGATACAGGCGGAAGGTGACGTTCCACCGGTGCTTCTGATTGACGAAATTGATCGCTCTGATGAAGAATTTGAAGCTTTTCTGTTAGAGGTGTTGTCGGACTTTCAGATTACCATTCCGGAAATTGGCACGATTAAATCGAAGCAGCGCCCCGTTGTTATTTTAACCTCCAATAGAACCCGTGAGTTGCATGACGCACTCAAGCGCCGATGTCTCTATCATTGGATTGATTATCCAACCTTCCAAAAGGAAATGCGCATTGTAGAAGCGCGTGTACCGGGTATTCAGGATCGACTGTCAGGGCAAATCTGTCGCTTTATGGAGTTGATCCGACAGGAAGACCTTTACAAGCGTCCCGGTGTGGCTGAAACAATTGACTGGGCGCAAGCCTTGCTTTCCCTGAGTGCGGATGAGTTGGATCCCGACGTGGTCTACGCAACCCTGGGCTGTATTTTGAAATTCAAGGGGGATATAGAGAAGGTGCAGGAGGCCAACTTGAAGCAACTGGTCGATCGAGCACTCATGTCCGATGGCAATGCCGGGTACAGTTCCGGGCCTGGAAACTAAGAGGCAAACGGGTGAGCAATCTAGCCACACAGGAACAGGTGCAGTATCGTAAATTGCTGATTGATCAAATGGTGCTTTTTTTCAGAGCCTTACATCATGCTGGTCTGGCGGTCAATTCAGCCAATTTGATCGACCTGTGTCGTTGCTTTGAATATATCGATATCAGTAATCGTAACGAATTTTATGCGGCGGCGCGTACTACCATTGTTTCCCATCAGTCAGATATTGCGCGATTTGATGAGATCTTTGAACAATTCTGGCAGCAGCCGGAAAAGGTGTTGCTCAGTGCCAGCGAGGGAGATGAATCCGATTCAGTGGAGGGTAATGAAGAGGAGGACGATAAAGCTCCGGTAAAACAGGAACAACAG
>CBDUGR010000298.1:0-3978 GCA_965366515.1 uncultured Gammaproteobacteria bacterium
TATCCATTTCTCGATCAATACGCTGAAAAATAGTTTGGATGATCTCTTCTTTGGTGCGAAAGTGATAATGCAGATTACCTCTGCTTAACTGACATTCGTCGGCGATCCGGTTCGTCGAAATTGCCTTAGTACCGTGATCGTTAAACAGCTGGATCGCTGTTTCTATTATGAGGTTTTGTGTTTCGCGTGTTGCCATAATCATTCCATTGTATGCGTTTCGCTGAGATCTGCACCTGTAAAATAAAAATATTTAGAGTGGTAGCCCTAATACTGTAATATCAGGTTATTAATAGACTGATATGTTACTTCGCTCCCTGATCTGGTTGCTTCCTGTATTGAAGAACTTGTTGATATTCGGCCATCGCCTTTGGTGTCAGGTAGGGCTCAAAGCCCTGATAAATTAGCTTAAAGCCCTTGCGAATGTTTTCGGTATTGACCTCTTCCCCCTTTAATTCCAGATGATAAATCCAATGATCACTGACTAGCCAGGAGATCTGCAGCAACGATTCCAGGGTGACGGGCGGTTCAGGTGCCACCATTAATCCTCTTTCAACGAGCGCTTCAAAGAAACGTTGAACCTCTTTCTCTCGCTTTTTTCTGGAGTCGATAAACAGCAATTTTAGTCGTGCATCTTTGCGAAGCAGTGCGTAGAGCTCCCAATAAAAAAAACGGTAGCGTAAAAACAGATCCACCTGGCGCTCAAACATAAAGTGAGCATGGCGCATGGACGGGTGTTTATGATCCTCATACCAGGCACCGTCCATTTCCCGGTCAATTTGTTGAAATATTGTCTGGATGATCTCCTCTTTGGTACGGAAATGATAGTGCAGGTGTCCCCGGCTAAGAGCACACTCATCAGCAATTCGGTTGGTTGAGATCGCTTTTGTGCCATGTTCGTTGAACAAGCTGATGGCTGTCTCAATGATGATTTTTTGTGTTTCGCGGGTGGACATTGGTTTTCATTTTATGCCTGTCCAGTTTAGTGATGCCAGTGGAAAAGGTTAAAAAATAGAGTATTTACCCAATATTCCACTCAGGGCCAAACCCCTGATGCGACTGCTTTTGGAGATAAAATCGGGCGAAAGCTCTAAATGAGACATTTACTTTTACCTCCAGCTTTGAAACATTCGGAGTATTACGGCTACGTTCAGCAGAACATTATTTGCCTGATTCCCCAGTGCTGAAAGCCGGAACTTATTCGAGATCACCAATATGCGGAGTGACGAAAGAAACAGTACCCCGGTTGTCTGGTCTTCCCGGTCGGCCTTTCTGCTCGCCTGTATCGGTGCGGCCGTCGGTTTGGGTAACCTGTGGCGATTCCCCTTCGAAGCAGGAGAAAATGGAGGTAGTGCTTTTGTGCTGATCTACCTGCTTTTCATCCTGTTGCTCTGTGTGCCCATCATAATGGCAGAGTTGGCGTTGGGCCGTCGCGGAAAATCCAGCCCGGTAAATGCTATGCGAAATTTAATCGCAGCCGAACGGGCGAGTGGAGCCTGGGTAATCATTGGCTGGTTCAGTATATTAACACCCTTTATTGCGATCAGTTTTTACAGCGTAGTTGCAGGCTGGACACTGGAGTATCTGGTACGAGCGCTGAATGGCGCTTTTGACACCTATAATGCGACTGTTTCTCAGCACTCCTTTGAGCAGCTATTAAGTAATCCCGGTCGTATGTTGTTAATGCATACGCTTTTTTTGGGTCTTGCGACAATGGTCATCGCCCGCGGGTTGAAAGGAGGTATTGAATGGGTAGCAAAGCTGGTGATGCCGATGCTCTTTGTGTTACTCGTGGTGATGGTGGTAAATGCTGCACTTTATGCGGATATCGAAAGAGGCCTGGCTTTTCTATTTAATCCCGATTTCAGCAAGATTAACGCTGAAGTCGCTTTTCTCGCGTTAGGGCAGGCGTTCTTTTCTGTGAGTGTGGGGGTGGGTGCGCTGCTCACCTATGGCGCCTATCTGCCCGCAGGTATCTCTATTCCAAAATCAGCTGTTGTGATTGCACTGGTAGATACGCTGGTGGCATTGATGGCTGGTATCGCGATCTTCCCACTGGTATTTGCTTATGGATTAAGCCCGGACAGTGGGCCTGGACTTATTTTCGTCACATTGCCGATCGCTTTTGGACAATTTGACAGCGGGATATTAGGCGTGATGTTTTTCGCACTGATGTTTTTTGCTGCTTTTTCCACAGTGGTGGCCATGTTGGAGCCAGTGGTTGCCTGGTCGATTGAGAAAACAGGTGACTCCCGGCCAGTGATGGCGTGGATCACTGGCGTCTTGGCCTGGGTATTGGGTGTTGCTGCGCTGCTCTCTTTTAATATCTGGCGAGGTGTTTACCCCTTGGGATGGGTCCCCATGTTGGCGGATAAAGATATTTTTGATGTGTTGGATTTTGTTGTTTCTAATCTGCTGATACCGGCCAATGGATTATTGCTTGCGCTGTTTGCCGGTTGGGCGATGTCGAAGTCGTCCATGCTAGAGGAGTTTTCACTAAAGAATCGGTACGTTTTCCGCTACTGGCTCTTTTCTATTCGATATTTGGCCCCGGTTGCAATTTTACTGGTGCTGATAACGAGCATAAATTGATGGGTTTTGTTTAGAAACCGGGGTGTGCGGATGCGTGTAAAGATACATCGATTATTTGAACTGTTTTTAGAGGCCCATAAGGCGCAACCCAAAGCGTCGGTTGTTCATTCGTTGGCTCAATCACCGCGCCTGAGGGATTTTATCGGCGATCTTGATCCCGACCTGAGCCTGGATTGGTCGGGGCAATCCTTCCAGGGGCTGCCATCCTTGCGGGAAAAAGTGATTGAGAGGTGGGGTTATGGCCCTAACTGTAGAGCGGATAATGTTTTGATCACGGCGGGTACTGCAGAGGCAAATTTTCTGGCAATCAGTAATCTGGTGGGGCCAGGTGATGAGATGATCGTTGATGTGCCGGGATGGCCTCAGCCGCTGGTGCTCGGTGAGGCCATAGGTGCTGAAGTGAAAGAGCTGGTGCGCCAGGAAGCGTTGGACTGGATGTTTGATTTCGATCAGCTGGAGGATTTGATAACGGCGAATACCAAGCTGATATTTTTATGTAATCCCAATAATCCGACCGGACAGCTTCTTGACGAGAAAGCACTCAGCCGTGTTGTTGAACTGGCGGATCGAGTTGGTGCCTATGTGTTAACTGATGAAGTATACCGGGGTATGGAGTGGGTGGATCGAACAACGCCCAGGATTGCCAGCATCTATGAGCGTGGGATCAGTACTGGAAGTGTCTCAAAAGTGATGGGCTTGCAAGGTTTGAGAACGGGGTGGATGATATCACGAGACAATCAATTACTTTTTGATGCGATGGTATTGCGTGAGGACACCAGTGAAATCATGAACGTTATGGGAGAGGCGATAGCGGATATTGCCTTGCGAGAAGATCGGTTTGAACGCTCCGTTGTTAAAGCGCGGGAACAGGGTGAAAAAAACCTGGCGTTGATTAATCAGTTTATTAAAGAGCAACCTCAACTAGACTGGGTTAGGCCGCAAGCTGGCCTCATTGGTTTTTGCCGGCTCCAAACCCGGATTGATTCCGAACAGTTGTCACAAAGACTCTTGAAATCACCCTATAGCACTTTTGTCATGCCTGGCAGCGCATATGGGTTCGATCAACACATACGGGTGGGTGCGGGCGGCGGCAACGAATCCGAAATCGTCAGAGGGCTATCTGAGCTAAAGAGTTTATTTGACGAACTTGAAGAGTAGAAATACGCGGGAATAAGTTGGATATTGAACCGCGACGAGGAGAATTCGGGATGATTGAAATTGATTTGCGTTCGGACACCTTTACCTTGCCTGATGAGGGGATGAGAAAAGCGATATATCAGGCAGAGGTGGGCAATTCGGGTTATGGTGAGGATCCTTCGGTAAACTGTCTGGAAGCTGAAGTTGCAGCCTATTTTGGTGTGCAAGCGGGTTTGTTTTTACCCTCAGCGA
>CBDUGR010000299.1:0-3977 GCA_965366515.1 uncultured Gammaproteobacteria bacterium
AGTAGCTGCTTAGCTTTCCGCTTTCAAAAAGGTCCTTGCGCAGCTGCAACTGGTAATTTATTTTATCCAGAGTGTTAGCTTTAAGTGCTATTCTCAGCGGTTCTTTTAGAGCTTTGTTAACGGCTTCCATTTGCGTCCAGTCAAACTCTAACAACACTTGTTTCTTATTAGTTAAAGTTGACTGATTGTAGTTATAGGAAATGGGTAAGGGCTTGTACTGAAGCCACTTAAATCGACTGGTTTCCATCAGTTTTATCATGGGTGAATTTATATGGTGGGCTAACACCCATTCCCCGGTTTCTGACTGAGACAGTTCACGCGTTGCCGTCCCCTTAAAGGGCAGCAAAAAATCATATTGAGCCTGATAGGTAGTTCGATAAGGTTTGATAATGAAATTTTCGGCACAAAGGCTTGAAGCAAACAACATCAGAGTAGTTAACAGGCACAGTTTGGGTTTTATATACGCAGTCATATAATTATTCTTTTACTCGTGATCATAATTGATTTGACGGCCTTGCGGCGGCAGAGGTTCCCCGTCGAAGTATACCTTACCTGTATCGTATTGCACTCGACCCTGTGCGATCCAATTTATCGCTTTGGGATAGAGTTGATGCTCTACCTGGGTTAATACTCTCGAGGCTAGTTGCTCTGCTGAATCACCCTCATTGATTTTTATGCGTCCCTGCACGATCACCGGGCCTGCATCGAGTTCGGGGATGACGAAATGAATGCTGGCTCCATGCTCCTTGTCGCCCGCATCCAAGGCGCGCTGGTGTGTATTTAAACCGGGGTAGAGGGGCAATAAGGAGGGATGAATATTAATCAGCCTTCCCAGGTACCGCTCTACAAAACTATTCGATAGTATCCTCATGAATCCCGCCAATACCACGAGATCAGGTTGGTAGCGATCGATGAGGCTTGCCAGCTCTGCATCAAATGCCTCCCTGCTCGAAAAATCCTGGTGGTTCAGCAATAATCCTGGAATTCCTGCCTTGGCTGCTCGCTGCAACCCATAAGCCTGTTCTCGGTTGCTAATGACGGCTTTAATGCTGGCAGCCACTTTTCCGGTGTCGATCGCGTCAATCAGCGACTGCAAATTGCTACCGCTGCCTGATATCAACACGACAATCTTTAAATGCCTGTCACTCGAATCAGATTCACCCGATGTCCTTGTTGGCATTTAAAGGGCGTCTCTTGAATGACTCATAATAACCTGCTCCATTCCCGGCTGGCGTTCAACTATAGCACCGATAACCCAGGCATTTTCTTCCGACTCATGCAGTGACTCGAGAGCGGCATCTGTCTGCTCTGGTGGTACACAGATAATCATACCTACGCCGCAGTTAAAGGTTCGGTACATCTCCTGTTGCTCTATATTGCCCTGCTGCTGTAACCACTCGAAGATCGCCGGGATCTGCCAGCTATCAAGATAAATTTGTGCAGTCACCTGTTCTGGCAGTATACGTGGGATGTTCTCGCTAAAACCACCTCCGGTAATGTGGCTTAGCGCATGGAGATCCATAATTTCCATTAAACTCAATATGGCTTTGGTGTAAATTCGCGTAGGCTCAATGAGATACTGTCCCAGGGTGGAATCTGCAAAACTGCTTTGCAAATCCACTTGATTAAGTTCGATGATTTTACGAATCAGCGAATAGCCATTGGAATGAGGGCCAGAAGAGGCGATCGCTATCAGCTGATCTCCTGGCTTCACCTTGGAGCCGTCGATAATCTTGGATTTTTCGACAACACCCACACAAAATCCGGCCAGATCATAATCTTCACCTTCATACATGCCGGGCATTTCGGCAGTTTCTCCGCCGACTAATGCGCAGTTAGCCTGACGACAGCCTTCACCTATACCCTCAATGACATCGACGGCCACATCTACGTTAAGCTTGCCAGTCGCGTAATAATCCAGGAAAAAAAGTGGCTCCGCGCCACCAACAATGAGGTCATTCACACACATGGCAACCAGATCGATACCAATGGTTTGATGCAGCCCAAGATCCATTGCAAGTTTTAATTTAGTGCCTACACCATCCGTTCCCGAAACAAGCACCGGATGTCGATACTTTTCAGGAATCTCACACATGGCAGCAAATCCGCCCAGGCTTCCTAGTACTTCTTTTCTGCGTGTAGCTTTCGCTATTCCCTTGACACGATCTACCAGCGCATTACCGGCGTCAATATCGACCCCGGCATCCTTGTAGCTGATTGATGGTCTTGTCGATGGGTTTTCAGGGTTGTTTGAGTCGGTCATAAAAGCAGATTACTATCGATAGTTGAAAGGCGAGTATTCTACAGTACCGCCAATACCAGGCCAAGCGGGAAAGCCGGATGATTCGCTGGCCATTTGTGGTGCAGCTACATACAATAAGCTCCCGAAAGATAATGAATTATAGTGCGGACACTAAATGCAGCTCGACAATTTAAAATGCTGGTCAGGAATACTGGTCGGTTGTTTGATTCTGATCTACTGCCAAAAGCTGCTAGCGGTGGAAGTTGCTGGACTATATACCGCAGAATTACAAGTGATTAGCCAGAGTGTTGAGGAACGGAAAAGGCTGACCTCTCAGGGCTTAAGGATGGTTTTGCAGCGTGTTTCGGGACACCCGGCAACGATAGAGCATGAAATGATTAAAACGGCACTGCTTAATCCTGACAGGTATCTCAGGCAGTATGGTTATGATTCTCTAAATGAATCGCCAGACAGAGAATCCCCCACTGACCTGCAGTGGTTACGCCTGCAGTTTGATGAAATACAGATAGGCAAGCTTTTACGCAAGGCACAGTTACCAATCTGGGGAAGCAACAGACCGCAAATTCTACTATGGCTCACAATTGACGATGAATCAGGGCGACATACGTTAGGCGCTGATAACGATTCCGGGCTGGTAAAGCAAATTGAAAGAGAAGCTCAGCGCCGAGGGCTACCAGTAATCTTGCCTTTAATGGATTTACAAGACGAGTCCGCATTACCTGTGACAGAAGCCTGGGGATTGTTTCGCCAGACCCTTGAGACTGCGTCAGCAAGATATCAACCCGAAGCGATATTGGCTGGCCGGCTATATCGTAACGATGAGCAGTTCTGGCATGGGCGCTGGCAGTTTATATTTAACCACCAGGTAACTGGGTTTAGTACCAGCGGAGATAGTGAAAACGGTGAGTTCGATCAGGTCATCGATTATGTTGCGGATACGCTCGCCCGACATTATGCGGTTAATACGGATATAAGCCGTCGTGAAAAAATACGTGTTAAGGTAGAAAATATTCTGTCACTTGCAGCTTATGCAGAGATGACTGAATATTTCAAAAAGCTTGCGGCTGTTACCCGGGTGAGTGTGGCTGGTGTGGAACGGGACAGTATAATTATTGAATTAACCGCTGAGGATTCTCTTCCTAAGTTACAGGAAGCCATCGCCCTGGATAACAAGTTATTTGAATTATCGGCGGACCCAGCGGGGGATAAGCACGACCTGGTCTATCGCTGGCAAGCGCAAGAGTAAGCTGCCAAAATGTGCGAAAATAAATACAAAAATAAAAAGGATAAGATTTGGAATTAAATATTATTCCCAATTTAATTACACTATTTCGCTTGTTATTGGTATTGCCGGTCGCGGTAACGATCCTAAATAACAACTTTCAGTGGACGCTGGCATTATTTGCTACCGCAAGTTTGTCTGACGGTGTGGATGGCTATCTGGCGAGGCGATTCAACTGGATGAGTCGCTTTGGCGCAATTCTAGACCCGGTAGCGGATAAGTTGCTACTAATCGTGACCTTTTTGTTGCTGACTTATACCGGTCATATTCCTGGCTGGCTGGCAACAGTTGTTATTGGTCGAGATCTGGTAATAGTCGCTGGAGCGACCAGTTATCATATTCTTTTTGGTGAATATGAGTTTGCGCCAACATTTCTGGGCAAACTAAGCACTTCACTTCAGTTTGTTCTGGTATTGTTAACTTTGCTAAATC
>CBDUGR010000300.1:0-3961 GCA_965366515.1 uncultured Gammaproteobacteria bacterium
GATAGTGACTATTATCGGAGCTATTAAAGCCAGCCAGGGAGAGTATTACCGGTATCCGCTTTGCATTCGATTTATTAAGTAACCTCCTATCTTCTGTATTACCAGACTTCTGCACTAGCAGAGCTGCGTAAAATTACTTGGGTTTTGATTTGCCATGCTTAATGCTGAAATTTACCAACCATTTGGCTGAAAGCCCAAGCATTTTGGTTTAACCCGTTTAGAGGTCATGATATAAATGATAGACATTTCTATAAGTGAGTGTTTCGTCGATGAATAACAGTGAGAGTGAAACAAGTTCTGAGGTTAAAGAGGTTTATGAAGCATTATCAAATGTGCTTGATCCCGAGGTTGGCGTTAATATTGTCGATTTAGGGTTGGTCTATGAAGTTCTTTGCGAAAAAGAAAAAATAGCGGTGACTTTGACTCTAACGTCAGCTGGCTGTCCCATGGGCGATCAGATTGTTGAAGAAGCAACGCAAGCGGTCGAGGCGGTCGCCAAGGGGGCTGCGGTCAATGTGGAACTGGTTTGGGAGCCTTTCTGGCGCCCCGATATGATGTCTGATGAGGCCAAGAAAAAACTTGGCTGGTGATTTGGATAATTAATTTTAGTTAGGCCTTGTCCGTTGTGGAAAATGCTTTTCAGAAGTGGATCTTGCTGTGCCGCTATCACAATTCTCAAGCTCATTTATGTTTCTTTCTGACTCAATAGGGTATTAACCCAAGCCTACTTAGGGGACCGCTGTGAAATTGGAACTTCCCAATCATTTACGAATACCGCTTTTGATTTTGGGGATGATTTCGCTAGTTGTTGGCACTCTGGCTGGAGTGGCGCGCCTCGGCTGGCCCGTCCCCGCTTTTGGATCATCACAAATTGTCCATCATGGTATTTTAATGGTTCCGGCATTTTTTGGTGCTGTGATTGGTCTGGAAAGGGCGGTCGCCATCGGCAGATTATGGGCCTACGCGGCCCCATTATTAAGTGGTGTTGGCGGTGTCATACTGATTGTGGGAGCTGATCCGGTAATTGCAAAAATATTTCTGTGTGGCGGCAGTATTGTTTTTGTTGCCGCCTCGTGTGCGGTGCTTAATATTCAGAAAGCCTTGCATAACTGGATTCTCTTAATGGGTGCCATAGGTCTATTAATAGGTAATTTACTATTAGTGTTCGAGCTCCATTTAAGGATCTCGGTGCTGTGGTGGATGATTTTTCTCGTGCTAACAATTGCTGGTGAGCGGTTAGAACTGAGTCGGCTTGTGATCCGCAGCGACAAAAAGCGTCAAGCATTAGCAGTGTTATGTATGATTACATTTCTTGGTGCGTTGTTGAGTGCTTTCGACTTCAACTTTGGAGAGTTCTGTGTAGCTCTGGGTGTGCTGTCTATTGCGGTTTGGTTAGTCAGTTATGACATTGCGCGACGTACGGTTTTTCAAACAGGTCTGCCGCGATTTACTGCAGTTTGCATGCTATGCGGTTATGCCTGGTTGTTTTTTTCTGCGTTCCTATTAATAATGGCCTACTTAGAGTTAGGCGATATCACCCGTGATGCGCCTTACCACGCCCTATTCCTGGGGTTCGTGTTCTCGATGGTATTAGGCCACGCATTGATAATATTTCCGGCGGTAACGCGACTAAAAATACCCTATTCAGCTGTATTTTACTTGCCTCTACTTTTCCTACATGTAACTCTGGTGGTGCGTGTGTTCGGAAACCTGGGCCTGATGCCGGAGGTGTATGCCCTTGGGGGACTGCTCAACGCACTTTCACTGGCTGTGTTTGTAGCGACCATGGTTTACTCAATCTTTTTAGGGTTCCGGGCGCGAACTATGCGTCAATAGCGGAGCTTTTGATTCGCTTGATGGCAAAAATTGCTAGAGTCGTGAGTAATTAGGGGTTCATAATTTGCAAACAAAACAGATAGAACTTCCAAACCTGCAGGAGATGATAGATCTTTATCGAACCTGCATGCGATTAACGAGGGATGGTGAAATCCTGTTGCAAGCAGCAAGCCGTCTCAAACGTTTGGCTTTGAATTCAGAAATATTCGCTGTCCAGGCTGGAGTCAAAGGTCGCGTATTTCAAAGCCTTTCGAAGGAAACCAACCAGTTATCCCGTGATATTGCCGAAGTAGTCCGGCTTTTATTGGCGGACGTAGATACAATTTCAGCCCAGGCCATTGAGAGTGCTGAGCAGACGCGGCTGTGCGAAAAATATCAGCAGGCAATATTGATCGGGGTGACATCCCCGACGCGAGAGGAGGTGGCCGCACGTCATCAGTTTATCGGTGAGGGCATTATGCGGGCGCTGTCCGATGTTTATAGCTCGCTGGTTAATTCGCACCGCATGATGAATGACATGGAGCACTTACATCACCGGCTGCCTGTCATTGCTACGTTAATGAAAATTGAAGCCAACCGAGATAGTGATTTTCGGGATACATTTACCACCAATGCAGCTGATTTACTACTCCTCAATGAGGAGTTAAAAAAAGTGATAGTCAGTGTTCATAATACCACCGAGAATGCGCTGCAGCATATCAAACAGATGGGTGTGGGAGTTTATCTATGATTAAAAAGCCGATTTTTGAAAAAGATGGCCATGCCTGGTTTGTATTTGGGAGAGAGCAAGAAAAATTTGATACGGTCATTGACACTAATGAGTATCTAATTATCAGCAACGAGCAGTATATACTGCTTGATCCTGGCGGTACTGAGATATTCCCGAATGTAGTGGCAGCCGTTTCAGAAGTGGTTGATGTGGGTAAAATAGGTACTTTCTTCTGCTCTCATCAGGACCCGGATATCATGTCCTCGCTACCATTGTGGATGGGCCTGTGCCCAAAGGCGAAAATATATCTTCCCGCTATCTGGTCAGACTTTATTGCTCATTTTGGTCATGAGTATGTGGATAACTTTGTTAAAGTGCCGGATAAAGGGGCAAGCATTCCGATAGGCAAAGATAAGGCTGATTTACAACTAATTCCGGCACACTATTGTCACAGTAGTGGCAACTTTTCACTCTATGATCCCAACGCAAAGATTCTTTTCTCTGGAGATATAGGTGCTGCAATTATGCCCATTGACGCCAATGGACTTGAGGTTAAAGATTTCCAGCAACACATTCAGTATATGGATCACTTCCATCGGAGATGGATGCCTTCAGAAAGAGCGTTGCAAAATTGGGTCGCCAGAGTGCGGGAATTGGATGTTGATATGATATGTCCGCAGCATGGCTCGATATTTTCGGGGGAAAATGTCGGGTTGTTTCTCGATTGGCTGGAACAATTGGAAGTAGGGTCAGCACACTAAACCTGGCTCGTTGCTAATGGTATGACACGAAGATTTTTATCCGTTTAGGTAATTTAGAGTCGATGCAGTGAGACAGTTTTAATGTTTGGGTTGCTGGATTTAAGTTCGGTCGTTAATTGGCTCGGGCTATTTGGCATCGCGGTATTCGCGATTTCCGGAGCGCTAGACGCTGCGCGCAAGAATATGGATATTCTTGGCTTTATGCTTATTGGCACGTTAACCGGTCTAGGCGGAGGAACCGCCAGAGATTTGTTGCTAGGCAAACTCCCAGTTTACTGGGTGGAAGAGCCAGCCTATGTTGGTCTGTGTTTGTTGCTTTCAGCGATTACCTATTTCATTGTTCCAATTATCGCGTCTCGAGCCAAGGCATTGATTTGGATGGATGCTTTGGGCCTGTCGCTATTTTGCGTCCTCGGTGCCCAGATTGCGGTAACCCTCGGCGTCTCACCTCTGATTTGCGTTTGCATGGGCGTTATCACCGCTAGCTTTGGCGGTATTATGCGAGATGTGCTCTGTGGCTATGATTTGGTTCTAGGGTCGCGGGAGTTGTATGTGACGGCAGCGGTTTCCGGTGCAGCAGTTTATTTGGCGTTGCATTGGCTGGGACTCCACGAGAATATTGCGGCTATAGGCGGTTTTCTAGCGGCGTTCACCC
>CBDUGR010000301.1:0-3950 GCA_965366515.1 uncultured Gammaproteobacteria bacterium
AAGTTAGCAGCTGCAGGGGCAATGCTCTCTCTTTTCCCGCCCCGATACGAATAGCATCTTTTAAACCATTCCGGATTAGCTCTAAAGCGCGACGTACGCGATGAGCAAAAACCGCTCCGGACTCCGTAACATACATACCATCACTGCGACGCTCAAAAAGCTTGGTTTGGAGTGTCGTTTCCAGTTTTGCTATCGCTTGAGTAATGGCGGGTTGCGAGAGGAAGACTTGATCGGAGGCTTTACTAATACTTTTCGAGTCGACTACCGTAACGAATACCCGCAAATGCCTTATGTTGATATTCTTAATCGCCATGAAAGCACCTCCTAAATCGCCTATGAAATGAAAGTCTATCTCAAAAACTAATACCAATACATTAAAAATGGAATGGTCAAATAGAATATTAAGTAGAATACTGTAAGCATCCCCGCCTAATTAACGGCGAAAAATATTTTGCATAAGAGAAACTGGCGATGATTATTGACTGTCATGGACACTACACAACAACCCCCCCTCAAGTGGGTGATTACCGTGAGCGACAAAAAGCAGCACTCGCGCTTGATCCAAACCATATTGGTGAAAAAGGCTCCATCTCTATCAGTGATGATGAAATACGCGAAAGTATCGAATCAAACCAGCTACGCCTGCAGCGTGAACGCGGTACCGACCTTACCATTTTTTCACCTCGCGCGAGCTGGATGGGACACCATATCGGCAACGAACACACCAGCCGCTTCTGGACAGAGCAACAAAATGAACTAATCCGCCGGGTCTGTGATCTTTATCCAAGTAATTTTGCACCTGTAGCCCAACTACCCCACTCACCGGGAGTCAGCCCCGAAAAATCGATACCAGAATTGGTTCGCTGTGTCGAGACGATGGGTTTTATTGGTTGCAACCTGAACCCGGATACTACGGGAGGATTCTGGAAAGATGCCTCTTTGGCAGACAAATCTTTCTACCCTCTTTACGAGAAGATGGTCGAGCTGGATGTGCCAGCGATGATTCATGTCAGTGCCGCCTGTAACAGCTGTTTCCATACAACCGGATCCCATTATCTTGGAGCCGATACAACGGCCTTTCAGCAACTCATCATGTCGGATGTATTCAAGGACTTTCCAACCCTTAAAATCATTATTCCACATGGCGGTGGCGCTGTACCCTATCACTGGGGTCGGTTTCGAGGCCTGATGCAAGACCAAGGCTTCGCGCCGCTGGAAGAATCCGCGTTGAAAAACATCTACTTTGACACCTGTGTTTATCATCAACGAGGTATCGATCTTCTACTCGACATTATTCCCGTCGACAATATTTTGTTTGCGTCAGAGATGATAGGCGCTGTTCGCGGTATTGACCCGGAAACGGGCCACTATTTTGATGACACTAAACGCTACATTGATAGCAATACCAAATTAACCGCCGAGGAAAAAACAAAAATCTTCGACGGCAACGCTCGCAAAGTATTTAGTCGCCTTAATATAGCGTAGCCAACACTCCATTAAACTACCGTTAAAGAATAGAACTATGCAAAATAACCTAGTCGTACAAAATATCGAACGTGCCGATCCAATGGTGATTAAGGGGCTGGCTGAGTGTGGTGTTGCTACGGTGCATGAAGCCCAGGGCCGTCGCGGACTGCTGGCGGATTACATGCGTCCGATTTATTCTGACATCTGTATTGCCGGTTCGGCACTGACTATATCTGGAGCAGCCGGTGATAACTGGATGATGCACGTGGCCATTGAGCAGGCGCAAGCCGGTGACATCCTGGTATTTGCTCCAACCTCCCCTTCTAATCATGGCTTTTTTGGTGATCTTTTAGCAACTTCGGCGCAGGCCCGAGGCGTTGTCGGTTTAATTATTGAAGGCGGAGTACGAGATACTCGAGATTTGAAAAAAATGAATTTCCCGGTCTGGTCCAAACACATCTTCGCGCAGGGCACCATTAAAGAAACGGTAGGCAGCGTGAACCTGCCGCTGGTCTGTGCAGATGAGCTGGTTAATCCCGGTGATGTTATCATTGCCGACGATGACGGGGTTTGCGTGGTGCGTCGCGAAGAAGCTGCAGAGGTGCTAAAGGAAGCGCGTGCCCGCGTGATCCGCGAAGAGGAAAAACGACTTCGCTTAGCCAATGGCGAGCTGGGACTGGATATCTATGACATGCGACCACGCCTTAAAGAGAAGGGGCTCAAGTATGTTTAAATCCGCCCCCTGTATGTGGATGCGCGGAGGTACGTCTAAAGGAGCGTACTTCCTGGCTGACGATCTACCGAAAGACAAGGTCGAGCGGGATCAATTTTTACTTCGCATTATGGGATCGCCAGATCCCCGCCAAATTGACGGCATGGGGGGTGCTGACCCACTTACGTCCAAGGTCGCTGTCGTCAGTAAATCGGCGCGCGAAGGTATCGATATTGATTACCTGTTTCTGCAGGTGTTTGTCGATCAAGCGGTTGTGACCGATGCTCAAAACTGCGGCAATATCCTCGCCGGAATAGGCCCCTTTGCCATTGAACGAAAGCTTGTTGCAGCCAAAGATAGTGAGACACAGGTAACCGTTTACATGGAGAATACTGGGCAGATAGCCGTCGAAAAAGTAGCCACCCCAAACCGCATGGTTAGCTATAACGGCGATGCCCATATTGATGGAGTACCGGGCCGTTCCAGTGCCATTCCTATTACCTTCAAGGATATCGCAGGTTCAAGTTGCGGCGCCCTGTTGCCCACTGGCAATCAGTCAGACATCATTGATGGGGTGACCGTTACCTGTATTGATAACGGTATGCCAGTAGTGATTATGCGAGCAACAGATATGGATATTTGTGGCGATGAACAGCGCGAAATTTTGGAACAGAACGAAGCTCTGAAAATTAAGCTGGAATCGATCCGTCTAAAGGCAGGCAGGATGATGAATCTAGGCGATGTTACCCATAAGTCTATACCCAAAATGACGATGGTTAGCCCGCCAAAAAATGGTGGGTGCATATCCACGCGCACCTTTATCCCCCACCGCTGTCACGCATCGATTGGCGTATTAGGTGCCGTCAGTGTCGCCACAGCCTGCATTTTACCGGAATCGCCCGCCCACGCTTTATCTAGAGCGCCAGAGGGCCAGCATAAAGTGATGTCGATCGAACATCCAACGGGAGAGATGACGGTCATTCTCGATATGAGCCGCCAGGGCGAGGTGGAAAATGCCGCTATCCTGCGCACGGCCCGAAAACTGTTTGATGGCGAAATTTTCGCCTAATTATTGACCACTCGATAGGTTAACTTATGGACGTAGATTACTTGCCTTTTCATAGCAACCCCAGCAAACCAGCCTATAAAGTACCGGCTGGTGCTGTGGACGCACACTGCCATGTATTCGGCCCGGCGGATAAATTCCCCTATCACCCGAAGCGAAAATATACTCCCTGTGACGCGCCGAAAGAAAAGCTGTTCGAACTACGTGATTACCTGGGCTTTGAACGTAACGTCATCGTCCAGGCGTCCTGCCATGGCACCGACAATGCAGCACTCATCGATGCTCTGCAAAGCGCGGGAGACCGAGCCCGCGGTGTGGCAATAGTGAGCCCGGATATTACCGACGACGAATTAGAAAAGATGCATCAGTCTGGGGTGCGCGCCGTTCGATTTAATTTCATTAAACGGCTGGTTGATGCAACACCCAAGGAAATCTTCCTGGGTATTGCGGAAAAGATCAAAAAGTACGGTTGGCATATAGTTGTTTATTTTGAAGCGCCGGATCTAGAAGAGCTCATTCCGTTCTTACAACAGCTGAAATCCATCATTGTGGTCGATCATATGGGCCGGCCAGACATTACAAAAGGTACTGCCGATAAAGATTTCCAACGATTTATACAGTTTCTGGAAGAAAACCAAAACATTTGGGTCAAAGTCAGCTGCCCCGAACGCCTAACCCTGCAGCCACCGGATTACAGCGATGTCG
>CBDUGR010000302.1:0-3930 GCA_965366515.1 uncultured Gammaproteobacteria bacterium
TGCTAATGGACCGGTTTCCAGAAATGATCAATCGATCACAAAAAATGGGCCTTAAATTGGGTTTTCTGTTGATTGATCTCGATAACTTTAAGGTTATTAACGATACGCTTGGACATGAAGTTGGTGATGATCTACTCAAAATTATTGCTAATCGACTAAGCAGGGTGATAAGGAAAGACGATTTTGTCTGTCGCTTAGGGGGCGATGAATTCGTTTTAGTGATTAATAATCTGGAGCAGCTTGTAGATTTAGAGAAAAAGGCCAAAGATGCGGTGGTTGCATTTAAAGAGCCCTGTGTCGTTCAGGGGCAGCAGTTGGATATAACTTTTAGTATAGGTGGTAGTGTGTGTCCCGACCATGGTGATGGATTAACCCAGTTAAAACGCTCTGCGGATATTGCAATGTATAGTGCTAAAGATAGGGGTAAAAATCAATATCAGCTATTTTTGGAAAGCATGGAGGAAAGCGCCAAACGTCGCTTGTTGGTTCAAAATGAAATTCGTAGTGCTATACAAAATGATCGCATATTGGTTCACTACCAACCGAAGGTTAATGCCCGTACCGGAGAGTTTTTAGGCTGCGAGGCGCTTTGTCGGTGGGACCATCCGATTGAGGGTATCATCTTTCCTGATAAGTTTATCACTTACGCCGAAGATTGTGGGTTAATTCAATATCTTGATTACCATGTTGTATCGACGGCAGTTAATCAAGCGCTTGAATGGCAGAGCAAAGGGTTTGCCCATATGCGTTTGGCAGTGAACCTGTCGGCATCGCATTTCAACAATGAAAATATTGTAGTATTTATCGAGAATTTGCTCGCTGAAACCGGTTTCCCAGCCCCATGCCTGGAGCTGGAGATCACCGAGGCAGTCTTTATTGGCGAAACGGATACAGCTAAACATGTTATTAATGAGCTGAAAGCACTGGGATGTAAATTGAGTCTGGATGATTTTGGAGTGGGTTATTCTTCTTTAAGTTATCTCAGGACCATGCCGGTGAACTGCATCAAGCTAGACAAATCATTTATCGCCCTGCTAAGTCAATCGATTAAAGACCGTCAGTTAACTCAGGGTATCATTGCGCTCGCGGAAGGACTTAACCTCGAGGTTGTCGCTGAAGGTATTGAAACTCGTGAGCAAATGGAATATCTCATTGAATTGGGTTGCGATCAACATCAGGGCTACTACTATGCCAAGCCAATGTCGGTTGAGGGGCTAGAGCAATGGCTGGTTGCTTGGGATCATAGTGAAGAAATCGGAGCCATTTCACTCAAGTGAAGCAATAATAAGCTGTCACTCAAAAAGGATGATTGTGCTGCGCCAGGCTAGTCTGCTTTTCAACTGTCGATCCAGACAACACTGTATTTCCAATAGACTGTATTGCTGAGGAATAGGGTTTTCCAGTAGCGGAAAAACTATTTGCCATAAGCTTTATTCTTCGGCTAAAGCACGACAAAAGTGTGCTTGGCAATGCTTGCTTTCTCCTGCGAAAAATCAGATCATGGGGCCCCAATTATAATGGCTTTGAATTACTGGAATGATGTTCACAGGAACGTTTAAAAATGCTGCACTCGCATTAAATCTGAAGATTTTGTTAGGTGCTTTGCTTGTTTTTATTACATATGGATCTTTTGCGGCACAGGAAAGTGATATAAAAATTCAAACCCTGTCAGAAGTCGCGCTCTACCCGGAACGATCTGCTCCTGCAAGCGTAGTGAGTCTCAACCAAGCAACAGTCAGCGCACAGATTAACGCGTCTATTGTTGATATACCGGTGCGAGTGGGTGACGTAGTAGAGAAAGGTGATATTTTGGCGCGGCTGGAATGCGCCGATTATCAATTCGCGAGCAAAATAGTCAAAGCGCGTCTGGAAGAGCTGGACGCACAAATTCAATTGGCACAGCGTCGTGTAAAGAGGGCGTCCAGCCTGTTACAAAAACAATCCATTTCTGAGCAGACTTTGGAAGAGCGGGAAGCCGAGTTGGCGGTGTTGATGGCCAATTTACGCGCAGCGCAAGCGGATTTAGGGGTGACTGAATTAGATGAATCTCGCTGTATCGTGCGCAGTCCCTATCGAGCTTTAGTTCAGGAAAGAATGAGTGCACAGGGAGACTATGCCTCTGTCGGACATCCCTTGGTCAATATCCGTGATCTTGAAGATATTGAGGTGTCGGCACAGGTTTTTGCGCAGGATGCCCGGTATGTCAGTATTGCCGACCGGCTTTATTTTGATCAGGCTGGACAACGTTATTCGCTCAAGTTAAGAACAGTATTGCCGGTCATCAACATACAAACAAGGAATCAGGAAGTCAGGTTATCATTTGATGGTGTGTCTGCTTTGCCAGGGGCTGCGGGCAAACTAGTGTGGCGGGATGTGCGTCCACACGTTCCAGCCCATTTATTGGTTAAGCGCGACGGGCAGTTAGGGCTTTTTATCGTGAGTGAAGGACAGGCTCGGTTCGTGGCGATGCCCGCAGCTCAGGCCGGACGGGCAAGTCCAGTCAGCCTGCCAGTGCTGACACCGCTCGTTGTTGAAGGACATCTGGGTCTGAGGGACGCTGAAATGATTCCTGGCGAGGGTGGCTCCTGATATATGGAAAAGGAACGCTTGCAGGTCTGCCAATGAAGTATCGGTATTTGAAAATTGAACAGCGGGATAAAGAGTCAGGGGCAGTTGTTTGAATTGGCTTAGACGGCTTCTTTCCAACCATGTTCTGACAAATTTAACCTTTGTGCTGGTGTTGGTGCTGGGCTTTATGGCTTATCAGCAGCTTCCGCCTGCGCGAGATCCGGAGATTAACTTTAACTGGATTACCATTATCACGGTACTTCCCGGAGCTTCTGCCGAGGATATTGAAAGGCGTATCACAGATCCCCTGGAAGAGGCGATTGCCAGTGGTGTCTCAGATATCAAATTTGTAACAAGCACCAGTCGTGAGGCAATATCGAATATTCTGGTTCGTTTTAATCAGATAGATGAACGGACATTTGATAAGCGTTTAAGTGATTTGCGGCGAGAGGTTCAGAACACCTACAATGACGAACTGCCCGATGATGCAAATGACCCTATCATATTCGAAATCACCAGTTCCAGCGGTTTTCCATCCGCAACAATAGCCGTTACTGGCGTCGGCTCGGGAGAGAACCTGAGAGTACAGGCTAGAAATATAAAACGGGATTTGGAGCGATTGAAAGGGATTGACCGCATTACACCAATGGGGTTAGACGACCCGGAATTACATGTGACTTTTTACCCGCAGCAACTCGAGGGGCTGGGTATTACGCCAGCTGATCTCAGCGATACGGTAAGGGCCTATTTTAGAGATGTCTCGGGTGGTGATATAGAAACCCGCGAAGGGCAGTGGTTAGTACGTTTGGCCGGTACCAGCCCGGATCCAGAGATGATGGCCGACTATATGATCATGACGGCTCAGGGAACGGTTGCTCTGGGGAGCCTGGCTGAGTTGTCACGCGCCAGTGAAGAGCCTTCTGAAATTGTCAGCTATGGAGGCGAACCGGCGGTACTTTTGCCGATCGTCAAAAAGGCCAACACCAATGTCCTTGAACTAGTGGAACGGGTGCAGCACTACATCGATGGGCGCAATCAATTTAGTGCTAACACGGGCGTAAAACTGGTGCTGGTGGATGATCAGACCATTAGTACGCGAGATGCGCTGTCGCTAATGCAGAACAATGCTTTGATCGGGTTAATGCTGGTTATGCTGGTGACCTGGGTGTTTTTAGGTACACGCGTTGCACTGCTTACAAGTATTGGTATTCCTTTTACCCTGGCCGGTACCTTTTTAACCATTAAAACCATGGGAATGGGACTTAATAACATGGTGTTGCTGGGTGTCGTTATTGCTCTGGGTATGCTGGTTGATGATGCGGTGGTAGTGGTTGAAACCATGTATCGAAGGTTACGCGAAGG
>CBDUGR010000303.1:0-3924 GCA_965366515.1 uncultured Gammaproteobacteria bacterium
AACAATAATCTGATCGCGCCCAACTTTTTTTGCAGTACCGTTAATCACCTGGCCAACTTGATCCCGGTATGCATCAACCACCTTGGCTCGCTCTGCATCCCGAACTTTTTGTACTATAACCTGTTTGGCCGTTTGTGCCGCGATACGCCCGAATTCGATATTTTCTATCTCTTCTTCCCAGACGCCGCCGACCTCCAATGAAGAATCTTTCTCATGGGCCTGTTCGAGCGTCAAGTGCATCGACGGCGTATACTCCAGCTCGTCATCCGGCTGATTCTCATCCCAGACCGTCCAACGCCTGAAACTGCGATAATCGCCAGTTTCCCGATCAATCGCTACGCGTATATCAACCTGCTCTTCTTCACCATAACGCTTGCGTGTTGCAGTCGCCAAAGCCAACTCAATGGCTTCAAAAATAATCGACTCAGGTACACCCTTTTCGTTTGAAACGGCTTCTACTACTAATAGAACCTCTTTACTCATCTCAATCTGCCTCTTAAGAAACCCAGCTAAAATCCATCATCTAAACTGGGGTACTATATTTGCTTTTTCGATACTCTCTATGGGTAAAACATACTCATGTTCATCTACCCGAAGCATTAACTCATTATTCTCGACACCGCTGATAATACCCTTAAAATTTCTTCTGCCTTCAAATGGCTGCCTCAATTTCACCTTTGCTCGCTCACCTACATACGCCAGATACTGATCACTTTTAAACAATGGCCGACTCATACCAGGCGATGACACCTCAAGTACATAATCCCCTGCAACCGGTTCTTCTACATCAAACAGCCCACTCAACTGTCGACTCACCTCTTCGCAATTCAGCAGCGTCACACCATTTTCATGGTCGATATAGATTCGTACAATTTTCCTGTCATTTTGTGACAGCTGCTCAATACCCCACAGCCGCAGGTCCAATGCCTCTACTACCGGCTCGACCAATGCCGCCAATTTTGCATCTATACGCACGACTTACTCACCTCAATATTCGCCAGCTGAAGCAAAAAAAATGGGCGTAACCGCCCAGTTTATTCACTCTCAGCAGCCCTATTCCGTGTCTGCTGAGAAACAAAAAGCCCCTAAAAAGGGGCTTCTTACAAAACTTAATGGCTATCCCGCAGACGGCCAATTTTAATTAATAAGCACAGCGCGGGATTGTAAACGCTTTCCCTAACAAATTCAATGAAGTTTTAGCCTAGCTTCAAGCCCGCCCCTTCTGGGCTCACGGAGCCCAATCCTTGTTTATTTTCTTTCTATTTCAACAGCCCTGCCTATACTTAACATTACAAAGTTGCTTCTGTGGCAACAATATCGCCCGGATATTGAATATACAACAGATTAAACTGCGACCCAAATGTGTGGTTGACGTGAGGTATAGGGTATAAGCAGAGGGATGATTTGCGGGGTGCTCATCAAATGAAGTTAGCTATACTATGCAAACGCTGCCTGCCAATTGCCGCAGTCCTAATTATTGGTTTTTCTCTCTCGTTACTCGCACAAAAAAATATTGCCTCGAAAGTCCACCAACAGCAACTATCTGCCTTAAAAACGATTACCTCAACCTTTACAGCCAAACTTCAGGGTGAAAAAGACCGCCATATAGCAATATTGAATACACTGGAAACCATTTTAAAAAACTCTCCTGTTGCGAGTCACTCGCAATTACTCGACAAACTATCCGCACAGGTTATTCGCGATATTCCCGCAATAGAACAGATTTTAATCATTCAAAACCATGATACTGGAAACAAAGATAAAGTAACTATTAACGCCGCAGGTCTTGCCAACCAACCTTATACTGTCCTATATCGGTACCCAGGCACCTTATCCAAGCATACATCGGCCGACTCGAAAAGAGTTTACGACTATCGCTCCCTGACGACTGAGTCAGATGAACAAAACCTAGCCTATATTGTGCTGAACATTAACGTGGATTCAGCGTTTTCCAACGTCCTGAGTGGCATAGCCCCGCAATGGCTGGATATTTTTGTTTATGAGAGCATCTCGGGCAAACAGATTCCTTTCTACTCCTTCACATCAGTACCAAAAGGTAACCTCAAGACAAAGATACCTGAAGATCCCCGGAACCTGGACAACCCCTATTTTATGTTCCAGGAAAACGCTTTGAAAACCGATCGCAGCTTGCTGTCCATTTTATACGCGCCAAGAAACAACAGCTTCTTTGAGCTTTCAAGAATAGCCGACTGGGGTACGCTTTTCGCGGGTATGCTTTTCACGCTGATCGCCGGATTTTATCTGCATACGCTGCTAAAAAGGCAGCAGGTAATTAACAGTCTGGTGCAAACGCGCACCCAGGAACTATCAGAAACCGCCAGCACTCTGAGTAAAGAGTCGCAACAACGCAACGAACTATTACAACAGCTAAGTGCCTCTGAAGCCCGATTAAGAGGACTCATCAACTCTATCGATGGCATGTTCTGGGAAAAGGATATCATCCACAACAGGTTTACCTATGTCAGCGAACAAGTGGTTGATATTTTTGGGTTCTCTGTGGAAGATGTAATGGATAACCCAAACCTTCTGCTGTCTCTGCTGCAACCCGAGTCTCGTGAACAATTCGAAGAGGCTATGCGGCAAGCTGAAGAAAACCAGGGGCCCAAGCAAATTGAGTTGCAATCGCGAAACAAGGACAACTGTCCCATTTGGGTGCGCTTAATCTATACGCTAGCATTTGAAAACGGGCAGCCTGCGAAGCTTCGCGGGGTCACCATGGACGTTACCAAGTACAAAAAAATGGGCGCGGAAAGGGCCAAACTACATGACGATCTGGTGCGCTCACAGGAAGAACTGACTTCGCTGGTCAACTCCATTGACGGCGTGCTCTGGGAATTCGACAAATCGGCAAACAGATACACCTATGTCAGCGCCCAGGTTGCACACATACTGGGGTGCAACAAGCAGGATCTACTACAAAACCCTAGCTATATCCAGGATCGAATCATTACCGAAGACAAAGAACGTGTCCACCAGGAGGTTTCGCAGATCCTGAATAAAGGAGCAAAGAGCCGGCCGGTTGAGTTTCGTATGATTAATGACCAGGGTAAAGCGATTGATATTCGCAACCTGTACACCCCGATTATCGAAAATGGGACTGTGTCAAAGTTTCGCGGAGTCATGCTTGATGTGACTAAAGAAAAGACGGTGCAGGAGGAGCGCGACTTTCTCTCCATACAATTAAAGCAGGCGCAGAAACTGGAGGCTATCGGACAACTGGCTGCTGGTGTAGCACATGAAATTAACACACCAACTCAATTTGTCGGTGATAACATACACTATCTACAGGAAGCGTTTTCCGAACTGAAGGAGCTCTGCCAGCTCTATGCGCACCTGATTGACGCGCTAGAAAAAGGTGTCGATACTCAAGCTAGTCTCGCAAAAATCAAAGCCTATGAGCAGGATATAGACTTGGCATTTCTATTTGACGATATACCAGCATCCATAGAGCAATCGCTGGATGGCACTAACCGGATCAGGGATATAGTAAAAGCGATGAAGGAGTTTTCTCACCCTGGCTCAACCAGCAAAAAGAAAATCGATCTAAACCATGCCATAAAGAGTACCATTACGGTCGCCCGTAACGAATGGAAATACTTAGCCAAAATGGAAACCGATTTTGATGACAACCTCCCCATGGTCTCCGTGCTTCCAGGTGAGTTTAATCAGGTAATACTGAATATCCTGGTAAACGCTGCACACGCCATAGCCGAGCAGTCAGCCGCCAGCGAGCAACACCTGGGCACAATCAGAATCACCACAGCTCGAGAAGGGGATATGGCACATATTAGCATTAGCGATTCGGGCAATGGCATTCCCGAGAAAATGCAGGATCGTATTTTCGACCCTTTCTTTACTACAAAAGAGGTCGGAAAAGGCACAGGGCAAGGCCTGGCCATTGCC
>CBDUGR010000304.1:0-3921 GCA_965366515.1 uncultured Gammaproteobacteria bacterium
TTATTGGCGCCCCCGGAGAGATTCGAACTCCCGACCAACCGGTTCGAAGCCGGTTACTCTATCCAGCTGAGCTACGGAGGCGTGCTAGAGAGCGGCTATTCTAACAGCCTCTAAAGCACAGCTCTAGAGCTTTAGGATAGGATTTAAGATAAAAGTCTTCTGTTTCTAAAAAAAGCGGCTGATACGTATACTACAATTTCCGGAAAAGTCTCTACAAAAAGCTGGCGCATTTTCTTAACCAGGCCGTGTTTGACCCTGCTGGTCCATTTCCTGTTTTCCATCCCGTCAATAACCGTTATAATCCCAGCATCAAAAATGACCGGTATTATTCGTTAGTTAATTGAATTTTATAAGGGGTAGTTTCAGTGCGTCGATCAATCAAAAATATTAGCAGCAGAAGTTTTTTACTTATTTTATCTTTGGGGATGTCTTTATTTGCGGCCACTTCGGTGCAGTCTGCTGCACACCCTGACCAGGAAATCATAGATCGTATTAAGCCGGCCGGAGTCGTTTGTGTTAAAGGTGAAGTTTGTGGCGAAGAAGATGCTGCAGCAGCAGGAGATAGTTCAGCTCAGGTTAGTGAAGTGGTCGAAGCTGCGGTAGCGGCTGCGCGGTCTGGCGAACAAATCTATAACGCATCTTGCTTTGCCTGTCATGGTGCCGGTATCGCTGGAGCACCTGTATTAGGCGACAAGGATGCATGGGCTAGTCGTATAGCTAACGGTATGGATACAATGATGGCTAATGCACTCAATGGCATTAACGCCATGCCTGCTCGCGGTACCTGTATGGATTGTTCCGATGAGGAGATTCAAGCCTCTGTCCAGTATATGGTAGATAGTAGTCAGTAGTAGATCGATCGGATGTAAGTTTGCGGGACGGAATTATCTGCAAAAGTTTTACCAAATTAGAATAAGAAATGGTTTTATCAGGGCTTTGATTGAGGCAGGCATTTAGTCTGCCCAAACTGGCTGGTTATAGAACGTATAAAACGGTGAACTGAATAATTCTATGAGCCTATTAGAGCAAAGTCTGCGTGGTGAGCTGGTACGTATACTGCTGGTAAATGACCAGCATACGGAGCAGCTGTTCCTAGATTATCATTTACAGCAAGTGGACGGGCTGAGCTATGAGCTGACCTGGTGCCGAACGGTTGGAAAGGCGCTGCGCGCGATCGGTAACGACAGTTTTGATATCATCATCACCGAGTACCTGTTTGCCAGCGACACTGACAATGATTTCCTGAGTGAAGCAAAATCTCTAACCCCTTCCTCGCAAATAATTGTGATCAGCGCGGAAATGGATAGCTCACTTGGTGCTTCGTTGATAAAGGCCGGGACCACAGATTATCTGGTTAAGGGTGAAATCAGCGATTTTTCGCTGGAACGCTCACTACGATATGCATTGCAGCTCAGAAAAGCCTATTTACAACTTTCCTACCATGACCATTACGATGCGCTCACCGGGCTGGTGAATCGTACTCTTTTTACTGATCGCTTATCACATGCGATACAGCGCGCTGAGCGATCCAGGCAAAAAGTAGTGCTGCTGGTGGTCAATCTCGATAATTTTACAAATATTAATAATTTGTACAGTCGTGAAGCCGGTGACGTGGTAATAAAGACGGCGGCTGACCGGCTGCAGTCTTGTGTTCGCAGAAGTGATAGCTTGGCACGTAATGGCGGTGACGAATTTGCAGTTGTGCTGGAGGGTGTGACCGCTGAGTCAGATGTTTTACGAATGGTGCATCAGATTCTGGATGAGATGGCGAAGCCTTATTCTATTCCGGGTGATCAGATTCATATGGCCTGCAGCATCGGCATTTCATTTTACCCATCGGCGGGAATGAATGCTGAGTCACTCCTGAAGGCTGCTAACCTGGCGATGAGTCAGGCAAAAACTGAGCGCGGCTGTAGTTATTGTTTTTACAATAGAGAGTTAAGTGTCAAGGCATCCAGTCAATTGGCGATGGAAGCCGAATTTCGTCGCGCGCTCAGGCGCAATGAATTCAGACTGTTGTTCCAGCCGCGTGTCGACATCACCAATGGTGAAATTGTAGGTATGGAGGGGCTTATTCGCTGGCAGCACCCGTCAAGAGGCCTGCTTTCCCCCGATGAGTTTATTCCTTTGGCTGAGGAAACAGGGTTAATTGTCACCATGGGCTATTGGGTTATTCATCAGGCTTGCCTTGCGTTAAAGTTGTTGCAGGAGCAGGGCTCGCAGGTTCATATTGCGGTTAATCTCTCCTTTCGGCAATTTCAGGACAAAAAACTTAAGGAAACGGTTGCCCATATCATTAAGAAAACACAGGTTGATGCCCGCTACCTGGAATTTGAATTAACGGAAACTGCGGTCATGGCTAACGAAGAGGAAACGCGTCGTTGCATGGATAGCCTCAGCAAGCTGGGTGTTCATTTTTCACTGGATGACTTTGGGACGGGCTATTCGTCCTTCGCACACATCCAGGGGCTACCGATCACTTCCTTGAAAGTGGACAAGAGTTTTGTGCAAAACGCGGTGAGTAAGAAGGGTGATGCAGTTATTGTAAAAGCGATTATCAATTTGGCCCATAACCTGGGAATGGAAGTCATTGCCGAAGGCGTTGAAAATTTTGAGCAAGTGGTATTGCTGCGTGATTATAAGTGTGACCAAGTGCAGGGCTATTTTTACAACAAAGCAATCTCTTTTGATAATATCTGTAATAGCCTGGTTCAACAAAAGGAAAGTAGTGCTAAAAAAAGCAGGAAGCAGGAGCAACTGGTTGCGGGTTAATGCCTGCTACCGTGGGTGATCATCAGCTCGTTTTACGATAGCTCATAGCTTCCATCAGGTGGGCGGGTTTAATGGGTTCGCTCCGCTCTAAATCGGCAATGGTTCTCGCCACCTTTAATAGACGATGATAAGCGCGGCCTGAAAGTGCCAGGCGCTCAATCGCTTGGGACATCAGGTTAAGACAGTCGGTGTCCAATGCACAGAATTGATCGGTTTCGGCAGCCAGTAGTTCGGCATTCGTTTTTGCTTGCCGCTGTTGCTGTAACTGGCGGCAGTTTGATACCCGTTCCCTGAGCGTATCACTTTCACCCTTACTCTCACTCTCACATTGGCTTTCGCTTTCTGAGGGTTGCCGGTACAGCAGATCTTCGGTGTTGGCGGCTACTTCAATCTGCATGTCTATGCGGTCTAGCAGGGGGCCTGAGATTTTATTTCGATAACGGCTAATCTGATCCGGTGTGCAACGACAGTTTCCATTCGAAGAACCATGATAGCCGCAGGGACAGGGGTTCATCGCTGCGATCAGTTGGAATTTTGCTGGAAAACAAACCTGCTGGTGTGCCCGTGAGATAACAATTTCTCCTGATTCGATAGGCTCGCGTAATACCTCCAATACCTTACGATCAAATTCCGGCAGTTCGTCCAGAAATAACAATCCCTGATGTGCCAGTGATATCTCGCCGGGTTTGGGATGGCTGCCGCCGCCCACCAAAGCAATCGCAGAAGCTGTGTGATGTGGTGCGCGAAAAGGAGGCCTCTTCCAGTTCTGTGGTTCAAAATGGCGATTGGAAATAGACTGAATGGCAGCAACCTCAAGGGCGGCTGACTCCGACAATTCGGGTAAAAGGAAGGGTAGTCTGCTGGCCAACATGGTTTTACCCGTGCCAGGGGGGCCGACCAACAGCAGGTTATGGCCGCCAGCGGCGACAATTTCCAGCGCTCGTTTCGCCTGATGCTGTCCTTTGATATCTCTTAATGACCTGTTGTCTGAAACAATAGGAGCATACTCTTTGCGCTGGTATTCATTTAGTAACTGCTGACCGCATAAATGCGCAGTGATATCGAGGAGATGGTTGATTGCCAGTGTTTTAGAGTTTTGAGGCAATGCAGCTTCCTGTGAATTTTCCATAGGTACCACAAGCGTACGGC
>CBDUGR010000305.1:0-3919 GCA_965366515.1 uncultured Gammaproteobacteria bacterium
TGCTGAAAAGGTGGTTCTCGGCCCCATTGACCGTATTTTCACCCGCATGGGATCCTCTGATGATCTCGCTAGTGGACGCTCTACATTTATGGTCGAAATGACGGAAACCGCCAATATATTGCATAACGCCACAGCAAATAGTTTGATCTTAATGGATGAAGTGGGCAGGGGTACCAGTACATTTGACGGCCTTTCTCTGGCCTGGTCCTGCGCTCTTCAGCTGGCAACCAAGGTAAAACCCTTCACTCTGTTTGCCACACACTATTTTGAACTCACCAGCCTGCCCGACGTAGCTTCTACAGTCGCGAATGTGCACTTGGATGCCACTGAGTACGATGACCACATTGTATTTTTACATAAGGTTCAGCGGGGCCCCGCCAGCCAGAGCTACGGACTACAGGTTGCTCAATTAGCCGGTGTTCCCCACGAGGTGATCCAAGTAGCAAAGCAGAAGTTAAGGGAATTGGAGCAAAGCGAGACCAGCTTAAAATTTATAAGTAGTGATTTCCAGGATAAACAACCGGATCTATTCAGCGCTCCTCTACCACACCCCGCTATTGAGCACCTGAACAAAATCAATCCTGATCAGCTGACGCCATTGGCTGCGCTGGAATTAATCTATGCTCTGAAGAAGCTATAGCCGAAAAGAGCTTGTGTATTTGCGCTGCGGAAATTAGAATGTCGCGTTATTCTAAAGTGCACTATGGAGACTCTGTTTTATGACCTTTGTTGTCACCGAAAACTGCATAAAATGCAAATACACCGATTGTGTTGAAGTCTGTCCAGTCGATTGTTTTTACGAAGGCCCTAACTTTTTGGTCATTCACCCGGATGAGTGCATCGATTGCGCGTTGTGTGAGCCAGAGTGCCCTGCAGAAGCGATCTTCTCGGAAGATGAGCTACCTGCAGATCAAAATGAATTTATCGAAATTAATGCTGAGTTAGCGGAAACCTGGCCTAATATTACCGAGCGTAAAGATCCACCAGCAGACGCGGAAGAGTGGGACGGAAAACCAGGAAAGCTCGCGCAGCTCGAACGTTAATTTCGCCGCAGCAATTCTCCAAAACAATTCTTTAGACAATCCTCCAGCAAAAAAAGGGCGGCTATCAGCCACCCTTTCGTGCGTTTTCGTTGTATCCAATTTTAATTGAACACAGTTTCCCCGCTTAAGCCTTCTTTTTCCATGATACTGCGCAATCTCTTCAGTGCCTCGACCTGAATCTGACGTACGCGCTCACGCGTCAATCCAATTTCATGTCCGACTTCCTCGAGCGTACTCATTTCATAACCCAGTAGGCCAAAACGTCTGGCAATTACTTCACGCTGCTTGCCTGAAAGCTCTGAAAGCCATCCCGTCAAATTACCTTGCAGATTACTGTTTTGCAGTAATTCCGAGGGATCCGTGATCGCTTCGCCAGTTATATTTTCTACCATAGATCGATCGGAATCCGGCCCCATAGGCACGTCCACCGATGCGACTCGCTCATTCAAACTGAGCATACGCTTAACATCCTGTACTGGACGATCAAGCATCTCAGCTATCTCTTCTGGTCTTGGCTCGTGGTCAAGCTTCTGCGTAAGCTCTCGGGCCGCCCTAAGATAGACATTCAGCTCTTTAACTACGTGTATAGGCAAGCGAATGGTGCGGGTTTGATTCATCAATGCCCGTTCAATGGTTTGACGGATCCACCAGGTAGCATAGGTAGAAAATCGGAAACCTCGCTCCGGATCAAATTTCTCCACCGCACGAATCAGGCCGAGATTCCCTTCCTCGATAAGATCCAGTAATGTCAGCCCCCGATTGATATAGCGTCGCGCGATTTTCACCACCAACCGCAAATTACTCTCTATCATGCGTTTGCGAGCGGCCTGATCACCCTTGAGTGCCAGCCTTGAAAAATAAACCTCTTCTTCAGCGTTAAGCAGTGGGGAAAATCCGATTTCATTTAGATAAAGCTGGGTAGCATCAAGGGTCTTTTGATTACCAAAGTCCTGACTGATAACCTCATCCCCTTTATTTTTTTTCTTTTCGGCTAACACGTCTAATTCCTCGGCGTTATCTATATCTGCACTTAATTTCTCTGACTTATCCATCGCCGTTTCCTTTTTTTATAAATATAGGGCTACAGGTGATATTATTATTTTCGTTCTAACATGGGAACAAATTATTAATCTTTTTTTAAAAAAAGTCACGTTTTTTCACCATGTTATACAAATCACTTAATGTAATTTAAGTTAAACTCCCTGTAACTCCTTATTCTTTAACTCTTGGATTTCGGCAAATAGATTAGCGGATCAACCGGTATACCATGTTTACGTATTTCGAAATGCAAGCTGGCTTTCCTGGCTCTACTACTACTTATTTCGGCAATCTTCTCCCCAACTTTAACTTTCTTTTGTTCGCCTACCAGTATTTTCCGATTATTTGCATAGGCGCTTAAGTAGGTTGCATTATGCTTAATGATGATTAGATTACCATAGCCAATTAACCCGTTTCCCGCGTAAACCACTACCCCATCTGCTGCGGATCGAACCGCGCTATTGCCTTCTATAGCGATATCGATGCCCTTACTGGCGCCCCATTTGGAAAACGTCTGAATCAAGGGCCCCTTCGCCGGCCAACTCCAGCGCAAAACACTGTTCGCCATTACTGACGGAGGTTTCGTCTTAGTTGCGCTGGCTCTCTTTCTTTCAGAAGGCTTGGTAGCAACAGCTTGCTGGGGACTGTTTTTCCTTGATGCGGTAGTCGCTTTCCTATTGAGATAAATTATCTGCCCAGGCATTAACAGATAAGGCTTTTTTATCTGATTGGCTCGAGCCAGTGCCTGGTAGTCCCAGCCATAACGCCAGGCAATAGAATACAGCGTGTCTCCCTTAATCACGCGATGACTGCCCCAGGTAACCTTGCGTGGCTTTTCCAGATCACGCACAGGCGCATGATTATGGCTGACGCAGGCTGCCAGCAAAAACAGCATAGCAACTAACCCGACAACCGACTGGCTAACGCGACCGCACATTACCCGCATAATTAATGGCATAAACTGTGATCAATCCAAAGGTCATCATTATAACGACTGAGAGCGCCTGAGCATCCGCCTGCATAAGCGTTTCATATTGGCTCGGCGCTACATTACGTTCGATTAGAGTGTCACCCAGAATACTAGTCTGCTTCCAAGGCCACACCTTATTCAGCGAGCCGAGCATAAATCCGGTCAGCAGGGCAAACACCAACTCATGGTAGCGGTGCAATAACCAGGAAAGCAGATGAGTAAAACTCAATAACCCAACCACACAACCCAGAACAAAAAAACCCAGCACCGACCCATCAAACCCCTTCACGGCATTGATAATCGGTTCGTACATGCCCAATATTACAAGAATAAAACTACCGGATATGCCGGGCAGAATCATGGCGCATATGGCAATCGCTCCAGCACCGAATATTGTGAGACTGGTAGGCTCTACCTGGACTGGTGTAATGAGAGTAACCTCATAGGCGATACCAGCGCCTAACACAAACAGCAGTAAATTCGGCCATTGCGCAAGCCTGGCTTGACCTGCCAAATAGACGACTGAAGCCAAAATCAGTCCAAAAAAATAGGCCCATATTACTTTCGGATGATTTGCCAGCAACCAGGACATCAATTTCGCCAGAGAAATAACACTAACCAAAATACCTGAAAATACCATTACCAGGAATGTGCCATCAATCTGGCGCCACGCCTGCTGCCATTGCCCGGCAAACAACAATCTAATAAATACTAAATTAATGGCACTCAGCGCGTCTATTAGTCGCTCATAGATCCCTGTGATAAATGCAATAGTACCTCCGGAAACACCCGGCACCACATCGGCAGCGCCCATTGCCATACCTTTAAAAAAAATTCCAAGATATCTATCCTTTAGGGGCATGAACAC
>CBDUGR010000306.1:0-3916 GCA_965366515.1 uncultured Gammaproteobacteria bacterium
GTAACACCTGGGCTATACCAAAGGCACTTCAACAAAGCCACTTCGCCAGAATCAGTTAAACAAAGCTACTTCGACAAATAAGTGTTCAGTGTAAACAGGAGATGATAATGAGCTATCGCTACGGGATATTTATCTATAATCAGGTTGCCGCTTTGGATTTTGTAGGTCCCTCGGATACCTTTGCAATTTCAAATCAATTAGCCGGTGGAGGTAGCGTGATTACCATCGCCTCTAATACTTCGCCGATAATCTGTTCGTCGGGTATGCGGGTCACTCCCGATTATTCGCTTGCCGATGCTCCTGAATTGGATGTGTTGCTAATTCCAGGTACCGAGGGTGTTGACGCGTTGCTCGAAATGGAGGATGCGATCGAATGGGTCAGATCCAGGGCCAGCGAGGTTAAGTATCTGACATCGGTATGCACCGGCGCATTGCTATTACAAAAAGCCGGATTGCTGGCTAATCGTAAAGCGACCACGCATTGGATGCTAACAGAGGCTTTGTCAGCAGATCCCAGTATTGAGTTGCTGGCAGAGATGCGTTACGTCCGTGATGGCAATATTGTAACTTCGCAGGGTGTATCTGCCGGGATTGATATGGCCTTATGGCTGGTGGGGCAATTGCATTCGCCTGACCATGCGCGACAGGTGAGGAAGATACTGCAGTACGATCCGGCACCGCCCTATGGTGCAGAGGTTTGATCGCGATTGACCTAAGTCTTAAAAAGAGGTGGTTTTCAGGTGGATTCTGGCGGATTCTGAAAAATAGGACTAGGCTCAGATAAATAACTAGAAATCCCCCAGGACTTCACTTTTGCCAGACAATAAGAAACGGTCAGAGGGATATGGTCGAGAAGCTACCAGGGAATTAGTAGCAAAACTACTGAAAACGAGCATTCCGACGCTGCTAGTATCTTTGTTGACGGCGCTGGCGACCACGAGCATATTGCTGTCGGAGTCCAATAGAACGCAACTTGGTATCTGGTGTTCGGTTGTGGTTTTAATATCGGTAGTGCGCCTTTTCCAGGTCTGGCGCTGGCGTAAGCTTCTCAGTCCCGAGAATGCGATACAGATTGCCAGGCTGTATACCCTGGGTGCATTTGTTGCTGGACTGTCCTGGTCTTTCATTCTGTATTTCTACTCTCCTGACGGCGCTCAGCTAAGCCAGTTAATGGTGCTGGTGATATTAACCTGTCTGTCGCCAGCGGGCCTTGCGGCCAATTCGCACTGGCTGCCCGTTTTTTATGCATTCAGTATTCCTTTATGGGTTGCGTCTATCGCTTGGGCAATTCTCTTTGGCGAAGGTAAACAACTTCAACTATTTTTAATTATCTTTGTCTATATCAGTCTGATTGTCGCCGTGGCATTCCGGACCGGAGAGACCTTGAAACAGCTGATCTACGAGGTCTACAGGAACAAGGAGTTGGTGCGTGAAGTCAGGGAGGCAAATGATAAACTAAATTTGCTGGCCTACGAAGATCCACTCACACGACTTGCTAACCGTCGCCAGTTTGAAGAAAAAGCCATTGAGGCTATGGGCTTGCTGGAAGATATGCGCATCAGCAAAATTGTGCTGCTAGTGATTGACGTTGATAATTTTAAAAGCATCAATGACAAACTGGGCCATGACGCGGGTGACCAGCTCTTAATAGATATTTCCAACCGTATGATGGAGATGTCACGTCATTCAGAAGTAGTTGTGCAGGGCCAAATGAATACAGCAAGAATTGGAGGTGACGAGTTTGCGGTGATGTACTGTATTGACAATAACCATGCAAATTCGAGCATTGATAAACTCGCACAGCGCGTTCTCGGTGCTTTATCTGAAGCAATCAGTTTTGAAAGTCAGGTGTTCTGGCCCAGTGTCAGTATTGGCGTTGCGCAGGCTCCAGCGCACGCTACTGAATTTGCTGAGCTAAGGCGTCATGCAGATGGCGCCATGTATCAGGCAAAAAAGGAGGGTGGAAACCGCGTTTGCATCTATCAGCAGCCCCACGAGTAAAATTCTACATTTCTCCTCAGCCGTTTCCACTAATATTGAGTTATACTGCGTACCCTTTATAAAAATTATCAAATGATGGTCTGTATGAGGCTGCGTTGGAACATATTTCAACGTGCGATTTGTCGGTCATGAATAAATGGCTGGCAAACCCAAGCCGTATTGAATAATCATATACAGAGGTGACAAGCAAAGGGCTGCGTAAATGAAGATAAAGTTAAGTGAAATTATTGCGGACTTTAGAGAAAGTCAGCTTTTTGATGATTTTTCGGGTGATGAAAAAATTATTACGGGCTTTGCTGGCGTTGAAGACTGTGGGGAAGGGGATGTGGTCTTTGTTGAGCATGAAACTTTCATGCCGCAGGCACTACAGGCGTCTCCTGCATTGATAGTGACTACAGCATTGCTAGCAGAAAAATTTAAAGAAGCATCCAATACTGCTTTTCTGATCAGTCAAAATGTCCGACTGGCACAGGCGTTACTCAGGCAGACCTACGTTGATCGCGATTTGAGAAATATTGGCTGGGATAGATTGCACTCAACTGCGGTTGTTCATGAATCGGCCAGCTTGGCTGATGATGTTTTTGTGGGGCCTGGAGCGATTATTTCTCGGGACGTCCAATTAGGGGCGGGTGTTGTGGTAATGGCTAACGTCGTCATCGAAGATGGTGCAAAAGTAGGTGCTGGTACGGTGATTCATCCCAATGCCGTTATCGGTTACAACTGTCTTGTTGGCGAGCGCTGTATTATTAAAGCAGGCTGTATCATTGGAATGGAAGGGTTTGGTTTTGCGCAGGACCAACAACGTAAAAGTCATCGTATACCGCATCTGGGAAATGTGGTGATTGGCGATGACGTTGTGCTGGGTGCGAACTGCAACGTGGATCGGGGGGTATTCAAGGAAACCAGGATTGGTAATGGATGCAAACTAGATGCACTGTGTCATATTGCGCATAATGTTGAACTGGGTGAAAACTGCCTGCTAGCGGCGCAAACCTGTATTGCTGGTTCTACGCGTGTAGGAGATCGGGCAATGTGTAGCGGTCAAACAGGAATACTAGATCATTTAACGATAACTAGTGATGTCGTACTCACACAGCGTGCTGGCGTGATTAAGGATATTGATCAGCCAGGTGTATATGCAGGGCATCCGGTTCAGCCGGTACGCCAGTACTTTAAAAACACTGCATTACTGGCCAAACTTTCTGATAAATTAGCTCGATTGAAGGTGAAACCTTAAACGGTAATGCCGGAATATCGGATGGCGAGTTTGGGTTTAAACTGTCAGAAAATTTTACAGAAAACTGATACAAAATATTTTTAGTAAATCTAAGTCTTTGATAATATTGGTGACGGCTAATTCCTGGAATGTTTTTTGCCCGATAAATGGGGTGGTCTTTTAATAGGTAATTCGCAATGCTTGAAGTGGCAAAAACTTTGAGATCCGATGAGGGCTATCTGCCTTCAAATTGCGTTAGAAAGAAAAGGATACTTTGCCTAAACGGTGAATGGTTCTTTTTGACGAGAGAAAGTAGGACGCCGCTAGGCCCTTTCCCTGATCAGGAAAAGGTGATGGATATCGCTCGTGATTACGTTACTTTTGCCGCAGTTGCTGATAAGGCAATGGTGACCCGCTGTTTTAGGCATTTATCCAAGGCCAGCTAGAAAGTTCTATCTGTTTTTTGTGTTTATAGCACAGGGTTGCTTTGGCTTAAGGCATGCCCGCAAAAAACCATTGGAATTCTGGGCATTTATATTTGGGCTTCCAGTGATTCACTCCGCAGGTTGATCTGGGTCAACGCGCAACAAATTATCGAGCGTATGGTGACTAAAAAAGGTAATCAAGGATATATCATTCGTGGCGCACTATAAAAATATACTTATCGCAGTTGATTTAGATGAAGTAAATACATTTGTC
>CBDUGR010000307.1:0-3913 GCA_965366515.1 uncultured Gammaproteobacteria bacterium
GGTGCCGCCTATATATTCCTCCAAAACCAGACAGGGCCTGAAGTCCCAGCCTTTGCCATTTTCCATGGAGCTCATGATCTCTCCCATCAGTCGCTCGTCATAAGAAGAAGCTTCCGTTGAGGAGACTGAGGTTTCGGCCATAATATTGCCCAGCCACCCTGCATGTGGAATAGAACTGACGTTGCCGTCCTTATCCTCGGTATCCGAATAATGATCACCTATACCGATCAGGTGCCCCGCTTCATGTACGATGACAGAGGGTTTTGAACCGCCATACCAGCCGCCTGCCACATCCTGCGCGTAGCCTTGGCCATGCCCGGCACCACCGGTGACGAAGGAGCGAAAATATTGTCCCCTTGGGGTTACGTAGATGGAGTCGGTACCTGGAAACAGATTCTTATTACCCCAGACAATATCGGCATTATCTTCAGTATCATCGCTCCAGGACGGGGATGCTCCCTGATCTGATGAAGCCTCAACATTGGCGGATAAAAACATGTTATAACAGCTGTAGGAACTCATTGCTTTGTTCCAGCCTTCATTGATCCAGTCTTCCCAATCACTCGCAATATAATCCTGGGCGCCAGGGCCATAAAGGGTGATGTTTAGTTCTACCGAAATGCTGCCGTCGGGAAGAATGGTTACATTGGTTTTTGCTGGCACAGTGGACGAGAGAAAAAGAATGCAGCTGACAAGCAAAGTACAATAATTAATTTTGGTCATTTTATTCATATTTTTGAGCACTTCCGTTCCACTTTAAATGGGAGCCATTGTCATGCCACCATTTTTGCCATTGAGTCTGGGCAGCTTCAAACGCAGTAATCGTTTGCGCCGTGCTTAACCCTAAATCCTGTTTGGTATACCAGGTCAGCGCGTCCTGTGCCAGATCGTGCGCGGGCAGAGGGGGTTTGGAGTAGGGTAGAGGGGTCGTGTCTGACAGTGCCGTGATGAGCGTGGGAATAGCTTCCTTATATCCCCAACGTATCAATGTGCCCGCCGCGATGACTCTATAGGTGGTTATTTCATCCTTGAGTGCTGTGGCCAGTGCTTGTCCGTTATCAGGTGTTCCAGTATTGCCAAGCAGGTAAATGCCGACAAAACGTCGGACGGGGTCCGGGTCACTAATATCACGCAGAGCCTGCATTGCCGCTTGTGAGTGTAAATCAGGTTGCAGGACAAAATAATGGAGGCGATCAAAGGAACGGTCGACCTGTTTCGGAGTAAAAGATTCGATAGCTTGAATGGCCTTTGAGTTGGACGCGGAATCCGAACAACCAACAATTCCAGTCAGGATGATCAGCAGCAGCGCTGCATTTAAGTTTTTCATAACCTGCGTATACCTGGCGTTGATTAGATATTGGGGTGCATGTTTTAATGAAAAATCCTGCCGGTTTTAACCGCTGGCAGGTTTACTCCCTCAGTCCTCATCATAATGTAAAATAATTTTTTTGGTGAAGGGCCTGGTTTGATTTTGTCCGTTGCAGCCTTAAGAGGGCGGGCCAAAGCCGCTGTAATCTGAAAATAACAGATAGTATTTTGCGGGCCCAGGTGACTGTAGTTAGTTGACGTTTCTTAAGCTGGTTAAGCTAAAGTCCTGTTCCGTTAAGCCCGTGTCAAATCGGTATTCTGACCATACCAGCTCGGTGCTTCCGCCGGTCTTATGGTTCTCCATACGCATTTCACCCGCCCGCCAGTATTTATCGTTATACTGTTGATAGCTGTCCAAGGTGAGCGTCTTAAGCAATGAGCCTTGGCGATCGTAATAGTCAATTTTTCTGACCAGATAGGTGCTTTTATCAATCCAGGTTTCGAGGCGTTGGTACCCTGAGTATTTATCCTTGGGAATTCGGTTCACCACATAACAGCGTTGGCCATCCAATTGAGCATCTTTTAAATATTCGTATTGATACTTCGCAACGTCCTGAGAACTAATATCCTCAAAGGTTATATCGGTTCCTGACAATGGCGTAAATGCATTGTTAGACTGAATGCGTTTGATCTGCTTGTTATCCGGGTCGTAAGTCCATTGTTCATCAGCACCATCTTTATGTGAAATAGTTAGCATCGCGTGACGCTTCAAGTCCTTTGGCTTATCAAAAATCATCAACCTTTTGTTGCCGTCCGGGGTGTTTTCAAGATATTTAAGGCGAATCTCCCGTGTATCCTGTCGGCCACTTGGGTCTTTAATCAGAGCAATAAATTTCGATTGGCTATCACCATAACCCGGACTGCCATATCCCATCAGGGGGCCATGTCGTTTATCTGCTTCCTGGTAAAGACGTTCACCCTTTTCCTGAGGAGGTAAATTGGCTAATTCGTCGGCCAAAGACTTACAGACCACCACACCATCAATTACTTCGCACTTGCGCTGATAAGTTTCGGGTGCACCATTGGTGGCAGCAAGACAGGACTGGGATAAGCTAAATAGTAAAATGCCGGTAATACTGGCCCCGTTTCGCATTAATCGTCTCCCTGAAATATGTATAGTGCGGTTTTAAGCTATGCAGTGCCTTGCGATTTTCTGGTTTTCCGAAAGTAATCGCTCAATTATATATAGCGCATAATCGCCTATTTTGCGCTGATTGATCAAACAAATATTACACCGCAAGCTTGAGTTGAATTATTATAGCCGCCAGTTGTTAGCTAAAGGAGCCTATCACATTGGAATTTTTAACTGAATACGGCATATTTCTGGCCAAAGCGATTACTATCGTAGTAGCAGTCATGATTATAGTCGGCACCATCGTTTCTGCGGGAAGCCGAACCAAGAAAGGAGCAGACGGACATATTGAGGTGAAACACCTGAATAAAGAGCTGGACGCAATGACAGACGCGATAAAAAGCGTAGCGCTGGACAAGGAAGTATTGAAGCAAGAGTGCAAATCTCAAAAGAAACAGTGTAAGCAGGAAAAGAAAGATCGGGTTAAGGTAGAAAAGGAGGGCGGGCATAAAAAACGGGCCTACGTACTGAATTTCGAAGGTGATATAAAGGCGTCCGCGCTGAGCTCTTTGCGCGAAGAAATCACCAGCGTTCTGGCCATTGCCCAAAAAGAGGATGAGGTTATCCTGCGACTAAGCAGCAGTGGCGGCATGGTGCACACATATGGCCTCGCATCATCGCAGCTGCAGAGAATTTGTGACCGGGAGATACCCTTAACTGTTTGTGTAGACAAAGTTGCCGCCAGCGGTGGTTATATGATGGCCTGTATCGCTGATAAAATTGTCGCCGCTCCATTTGCGATATTGGGCTCAATAGGCGTAGTTGCGCAATTGCCGAACTTTAATCGTTTATTAAAGAAGCACGATGTGGATTTTGAGCTAATGACGGCGGGTGAATACAAACGCACATTAACCCTGTTTGGCGAGAACACAGAAAAAGGGCGCGAAAAATTTAAGGAAGAGCTGGAAGATACCCATGACCTTTTCAAAAGCTTCGTATCGGAACACAGACCATCGTTGAATATTGATGAAGTAGCGACTGGTGAAGTCTGGTTTGGTAAGCGTGCTTTGGATAAAAAGTTGATCGATCAGTTGGGTACTAGTGACGACTATCTGACCTCAGCCTGTAATGAGGCGGATGTTTATGAAGTCTGTTATGTACACAAGAAAACATTACAGGAACGTATTGCTGTCACCGCCCATTCTGTATGTGACCGTTTGATGCTGACCTGGTGGGAAAGGCTGACTAACTTTAGGTTTTATTCGTAACACCTTGATATTAAATAGATAGGAATATCTTTTTGTACCGATAATTTATTGTTTTAATCTCTTCGTAATTTATCCGATACCGCAATCGGTGTCGGATAGCGCAGCACAACGATATAAGACGATACCAGAAAAGATAAAATAGCCGTGGCCTGAATCAAATGGGAAGCCTCTTCGCCAATCATATGAATACCAGTGGCTATATAGG
>CBDUGR010000308.1:0-3910 GCA_965366515.1 uncultured Gammaproteobacteria bacterium
GTACTACAGAAGGGGCAGATACGAACGGCATTTTTGAGGCAGTACATGAAGGTTACGCCATCGCAGCGCAACATCAGTTGCGAACGACGCATGGAGGCTATGCGTTGCTCGCTTATAAGAGTGCTCAGATTCGGCTGAAGGAAAACACGGAGGTACAGTTTTTTGATGATTATATTTGGTTAAGATCCGGCCAGATATATGTGGCGACGGACACTGGCGGAGATTTATCGGAGCGAAGTGATAAAACAGTAGATATTCGCACCGATATTGCGCGGGTGACGGATATAGGAACGCAGTTCATGGTTGCTTATGATGGAAGTGCATTGACGACCCTGGTGCGCGATGGTGCGATCAAAGTGAGTTTGGATAAGGGTGAATATACAGCTCATGCGGGTGTTGAATTTGCGAGAAAAGTGAGTGTGTCGCAGGAAAAAGAAGTTTCTGTCACTCGGGACGATAGAGCTGGAGAGGATTGGAAGTGGACACTGTTGCTTGCTGCCCGTTTTGATATAGAAGGGCGCACTGCGTATGAGTTTCTGCAATGGGCGACTGAGGAGACAGGGCTGCAGCTGATTTTTGACAATGAGCAGGCCGAGGCAAATGCAAAAAGGACTTTATTGCATGGGGACTTATTGGCTATTGATCCCGATCGTGCCATCGATCTGGTACTTGAAACCACGCGGCTGGTGGCGCAAAGGCCGAATGCAAATACACTGAAAGTCTATCTAAAATCCCGGTAACAGGCTGCATTTGTGATTCTGAAGTTTTATGATATCTGCTATGGATAGATGCTGGCTTCATCTTTTTAAAAGTTTGAGTCGAAACGGGATGCCAGAGGATTGGCAACTCCTTAACAACAAAGCGCCGTGTTGGCATCAAAGCGTCGCGCCCGAGGTTTGACGCAATGTTCAAATTTTTGAGACTGCTGGTCTTCATCGGGGGCGTGCTCATCAATCTACCAGGGCATACCACCAGTCAGATTTCATTGCTGGATGTGGTTGAAGCCCTGCAGGCAAAAGGGCATCGCTTTCTATACAGTAGTGATCTGGTTAGCGACCAGGTCAGCGTTCAAGTCGACGAAATCTCAATCAGAGCACTACAGATTGCGCTCCCTCAAGTGGCGCTTAAGATGAAACGTGTCGGACTTTTGTGGGTGGTTACCACAGCAGATACGGCGCAGCATAAAGTATCCGGCTATCTGCTCTCTTTGGATGGCGATCCTATCAAAGAAGCGATTATCCAGGTGGCAGGTGGAAACCAAGTGGTTCACTCTCGTCATGATGGTTATTTCGAAATTGTTCCCGGCTCCGAAAATGAGAAACTGGAATTCAGCGCGCCCGGGTTTCAAAAACAAGTGCTGTCTATCCAAATGGCTCAGGAAAGCCCGGTTATCCTGCTGCCTAATAGCTGGATTGAAAGCATGATTGTTACGGGTAGTCGATATAGGCTGCCGTTGCAGAAAGACTTTGCTTCAACCCTATACCTGTCCGCAGATGAGATGCAGCTGGTGCCCGCGCTGGGTGGTGACTCTCTGCGCGTTGTTACAACCTTACCGGGTGTTTCGTCAGTTGGCGTAAGTGCCAAGCCTAGAATACGCGGCGGGCTGCAAGACGAACTATTGGTATTGCTGGATGGTGTAGAACTCATCGAGCCTTTCCATCTTTCAGATTTTCAGAGTGTGTTCAGCACCATTGATGACCGTACCATTGATTCGGTTGATTTCTATACTGGAGGCTTTCCTGCACGCTACGGCAATCGTATGAGTGGAGTCATGGATATTTCCACGGCTATGCCGATATCCGAACCACAAACTGAGGTTGGACTGTCGCTGTTTTCGTCTTTCATCAATACGCGTGGTTATGATGACAAGGGCATCCCGAAAGATTGGATTCTGTCGCTGCGCCGCGGCAATTTGGCAGATTTATCCAACATCACGTCCTCAGACTGGGGTGAGCCTAAATACCTGGATGCTTTTGCAAGAATGGGATTGACGCTGAGTGATAAGAGTAATCTTTATTTTGGCGCCGTCGCAGTGGTGGATGATGTGCGATTAAATAACGATGAAGAAAAAGCTGCATCAAAAATTGATACAGTACATCTTTGGTCACGCTTTGATCATCAGATTAATGATTCGCTTTACATGGCTTTTGTCTTTTCGCTTTTAGAAAACGAACGGGAACAAACACAAAGGATTATTCCTGAAGCTAACGATATTAATGAACCAGATCCCGAAGTTCCCGGATTTTTGGATTATCAGCAAAGCATTGAGCGTGTTGCGCTGCGTAACGACTATTCTCTAGTGTTTGACAGTAACCAATTTGAATTTGGATGGCAGGTTGAATATGTCCGTGGTGATTATGATTATCAGAGTAAAATTGATCGGGGATTTCTTGGTGAGCTGCTAGGTGGCGAGCAACAGGTGACGGGAAATTCTAAATTGGATGTGGAGGGTTGGTCCGGAGGTGTCTACGTCTCAGCTCAGGTGAGTATTAACTCAAAACTGACCTTGCAACCAGGGATTCGCTGGGATTTTCAGGACTATTCCAATGTTGAGTTTACAGAGCACGCGTCACCTCGGGTAGGCCTGCTCTATGATTTAAACCAGAATATTAACCTGAGAGCGAGTATTGGACGATTTTATCAGCCGCAGGCCATGAATGAGCTACAGGTGGTGGACGGTATTAATCATTTTTTTGAGCCGCAGAAATCTGATCAGGCGATCGTCAGTTTGGAATGGGAGAGTGAGCGTTTACAGTTTCGAGCCGAGGCTTATTACAAACGATACCGTGACCAAAAACCTCGATTTGAAAATCTGTTTAACACTTTTGTGTTACTACCACAGATGGAGCCCGACCGAATCATGCTGGAGCCCGAAAAGGGGCTGGTTAAAGGGTTTGAAATTGAAAGTAGAATGGATCTGACGGATCAATTAAGCGGCCAGATTCGATATGGGTACATGAACGCGAAAGACCGTATTAACGGCCGCTGGATTCCACGGCGCTGGTCGCAACGCCATACGGCTCATGCAGGGTTGTTCTGGCGCAAAGATGATTTCAATTTTTCAGTAGGCATGAGTTGGCACACGGGTTGGCGCAGTTCGGTGTTGCCTGCAAGTCTGGCGTTAGATGATACGCTTGCGCTAGAAAAAATCATAAACAATAAAGAGCTGAGAAACTATTTCTCTGTGGATATCAGTGCCAGCAAAACCTGGCTTGTTGGAAAAACCAGTATCACCTTACATGCAGATGTCACAAACTTGCTGGGACGCAACAATATCGCCGGCTTGGAGTATGATATTGATGAAAGGGACGAACGGGTTTTCCTGAATCCGAATAAGAAAAAAGTACTACCACTGGCACCCTCCATAGGCGTCATTATCAGCTTTTGAATAAGGCACACGTCTGCTGGATATCGATTTCCCTAATCACACATTACTTGGCAACTGACAATAAGGCGCGTTCCTGCGAGCGGATATTCAGACGGCCTACGGTCGGTTAGATAACCTGCTCTTTATATTACTTGCATTTTAAAAGTAATGCGAGTAGCTTTATTGCTTGTGAATTACAAGTAATCATGTTTTGTGTGTAATTGATAGTTCGCCAGCGATACTCTGATTCGTCAGCATGATCGTTTCGATATGACCTAAATCTTTAACGCAAGAGGAATCTGAGGATGACAATAAAACTCACTTACTTTGATTTTAATGGTGGACGTGGCGAACCGGCGCGTCTGGCAATGTACATAGGTGGCATCGAGTTTGAGGATGATCGTATCGCAATGGAGATTTGGCCGGAACGGAAAATGGGTACACCGTTCCACCAGCTTCCCGTACTGGAGATTGATGGTAAGGTGCTGACGCAATCCAATAGCATCAATCGCTATATTGGAAGGTCTGCTATGCTTTATCCCA
>CBDUGR010000309.1:0-3900 GCA_965366515.1 uncultured Gammaproteobacteria bacterium
GCAGGCATTCGCTCACCTTAACCCTAACTGGGCTGGCACCCTAAATACCATCACTGAGGATCTGCAACAACAACGCATCACAAAAAAAACCAATAGCGCAATGATTCTGGCGCGGCTGGTAGAGGATCTGTGTTTTCACCGGGAAAGCCAGAAAATACTTAACCAACAACAGGCCAAAATAATTCAACCAGCCCTCGAAAAAAAATATAAAAGCTGGATGCTGGCAAGGGAAAACCAGGCAATACGCGAACTGTTCGCCAACTACCAGCATTTTCAGATCGAAATCGATCTCAGCCAGCTGGATCTCCCCCCGGACCTGTTTGATCTTGACAAGTGGTACGCCTGGGGGCTGACCAAACAACAACTGGTTTCGGCTGCTGCGCTCGCCGGTGCAGCTGCCGGCGTTACCCTGGATATCGCGCTGGCGGGCCACAGTTTGATGCTCGGCGCGATAGGCGGTGGCCTGGCGGGGTTTGGCAGCGCTTGGTTTGGTGCCGATCGGCTAGCTCAACTCAAACTACATGGCCTGCCGTTCGGCGGTTACGAAGCCTGCTTCGGGCCGATAAAAAACCGTAACTTTCCCTATGTAGTGATCGGTCGCTTTATTCACCTGTACCGTCAAATCAGCGAGCGCAACCACGCTAATCGGAACCGGCTGAGCTTCGCGGCAACGGATTTTCAACAAAATGTGACGTCGCTGGAAAAGTCGACCCAAAAAGCACTGCATCAAGCCTGCGATAAGCTCATCAAGCAGCAGACAGTGGACAATTTGCAGACAATATTGCTGCCGTTATTTTGAGCGCAAAAGCGCGAAAGGGGACGCATCTATTTTTATCCTGCTCGGCATCGCTTGGCGGCCATACTCTCTGAGAAAATAAATGAGTCCCTTTTTTCTCGTTGTGTGAAAACTAAGTTCGAAAGGCTTAGCCTGGACCCGCAACAGTATGTATGTGCAGGCAATAAAAAACCCCAACTGTTACCAGTTGGGGTTTCGTATTTGGTGGAGGCGGCGGGATTTGAACCCGCGTCCGTCAGTCCGCTGCTCAAGGATCTACATGCTTAGGTCCGTCAATTAGTTTAGCCGCTATCAGCCCGACGGGCAGGACGAAAGCAGCGAGCCTGTGAAGTTTTAACAGCGCTGCGCCAGGCAAGCTTTGCTGCGATCCAGTTCTATATGACGGTTATTAACGCGGTACTGGCACCTTACTAATGACCGCTAACAGGGTTTAAGCTGCTAGAGCGTAGTTTTCGTCGTTTGCGACTATAACTGTTACAGCTTTGGATTAACGAGATTGGCTGTCATCTCGGCATGCACCAGGAGTTTTGTAACCCACGTCGAATCCAGTATCGCCCCCTGAACTTCTCTGAGTACTTTTCTCTGCGTTAAAGCCTGATCTCGCAAATGCTCACGTATTTGCATACGCTCCGCTTTGTTCGTCAGTTTTTGGCTTGCTAAAAGTGCTCAGAGAAGTCCAGACGAGTGGCATAACAAATAGAGTTAAACCGCTATTATGGATGGTTGAGTTTTATTTCCTGTAAAAATCTAAATTGTTAAAGAGCATGTAACACTGCCTATTATAGGCGAGTTACTTGTGGAATTGGATTATATTTTATGTCGCAAGTTCAGTAGAACACATTATTAAAAATAATATTGTTTTTTTAGCTCTTTGCGTCATGCCTGAGTGTTCGCTGTTTTTCGCGGTTCCAGTCTCGTTCTTTTTCCGTGGCACGTTTGTCATGTTGTTTTTTACCGGTTACCAAAGCTATCTCGCATTTCACAAGATTTTTTTTCCAATAGAGTGCTAATGGCACGCAGGTGTGGCCTTTCTGTTCTTTGCTGGCAAACAGCTTTCCTAGCTCTCTTCTATTGAGTAGCAGTTTACGTGTGCGGGTCGGGTCGGCAACCACATGGGTGGATGCGGTCTTGAGGGGCGTGATATGAGCGCCTAATAACCAGGCTTCGCCATCCTTAAGTAACACATAGCTTTCGGTGAGTTGTACTTTGCCAGCGCGCAGGCTCTTTACTTCCCAGCCGGACAGAACCAGACCTGCCTCGAATTTTTCTTCGATGTGGTAGTCGTGCCGCGCCTTTTTGTTTTGCGCGATAGATCCGGGTGAGGTTTTCTGCTTCTTGGCCATGGCGCGCCATTATATAGACAAGGTGATGGCTAGCCAATCAAACTTATACCAAAGTATTTGAGTGCGACGGTATTAACGAAAATAAGAAACAGTACAACGGGAATAATGGTACTCAGTGATAGGTTTACATAGCGTTCTAATAGGGAGCCTTTGTAATGGGGATCGCCCAATTCGAGTTCATTGTCAAAATTCGCTTTTTTCCATTTATAGGTAACAAAGAGACAAATGATCAGGCCATTGAGCGGTAATATGGTTTCGTAAAAAACGTCAATGGTGACGTCAAAGAAGGATTTGCTCTTTCCTGCGTAGTGCATGAAATCGGTTAAAAAAGCGACCTTTCCGAACGAGAGAATACAGAATAAAGTCAGGATTCCGGCGCTGGCACAGAGTATCAATAGGCTCTTGCTGCGATTATAGCCGAGCTCATCCTGCAGGGTTGCCAGTGGTACCTGCATAATGGATACCTGGGAAGTCAGGGCAGCAAAAAAGACCAGCAGGAAAAATGCACCGGCGACCAGACTGGCGCCGAAATAGCCGATAGAGCCTTGTAGCGCAAGAAATATCTTGGGCAGGAAACTGAAAATAAGAGAGATAGATGAATCTGATAGTTCGGCGGTATTGGTGTCTGGGTTGAATGAAAATATTGCAGGAATAATAAGCAGTCCGGCACAGAAGGCGACTCCGGTATCTGCCAGGGCAACCATTTTTCCGGATGAGGCAATACTGTCACCTTTTTTCATGTAAGAGCCATAGGTAATGAGAATGCCCATGCCCAATGACAAGGAGAAAAAAGCCTGGCTCAGCGCTCCACTCACGACCGATGGCGTGAGTTTACTGATGTCAGGAACCAGGTAGAATTTAACTCCAGAAAACGCGTTATCCAGAGTCAGCACAAAAATAACGAGGCCGATTAGCATAAAGAATAGTGTGGGCATCATGAGCTTTGCGCCGCGCTCAATGCCCTCAGCAACGCCACGGTAAAGAATAAACACAATGAGGCCCGCTAGAGCGACGAGGAACAGGTAAACCTTGTTGCTGGTGATAAATGCGCCAAAATAATCTGCTTGCGCTAACTGGTCGAGATCACCCATGAGAGTGCCGACAAAATAGCCTAATATCCAGACGGTGATCACCATATAAAACACGGTAATCATAAAAGGGGTGATAACGGATAGCCAACCTCCGGCCCTCCAAAACAGGCTGTTTGGAGCCAGTTGCTTGTACGCACCAATCGGGTTGCGTTGCGTGTGTCGGCCAAGTGAAAGTTCCGCCAGCATAACTGGTAGGCAAATTAACACGACAAAGATTGCGTACAGAATTAAAAACGCAGCGCCGCCGTTTTTTGTTGCATTGACAGGAAATCCTGCTGCTGCAAGAATAAAGCCTAGTTTAGAGCCAAACTGTTCACGATTGGCGGACATGGTACCCCCATATGTAATTCTTTATTATTGTTGCCTGACAGTATTTAGTTACAAGATGATATTATCAATTTTACTGAAGGCTGTCTTTTTTAATAATACAAGGGTGAATTGGTATATTGGCGGTTGGCTTGATAAAGCCAAGCCACTACAATTCATATACTATTACAATAGTGAAGTTTGGAGAGGGTGTGGCAAAGATTCATCGCAGTGCGCTGGTCATGCATTCGGCTAAGTCGATGTTTAACATAGTCAATGATGTGAATGCATATCCAAAGTTTATGCCCTGGTGCAAGAGTGCGAAACTGATCAGTCATAGTTCGTCAGAGATGGTGGCTCGGCT
>CBDUGR010000310.1:0-3891 GCA_965366515.1 uncultured Gammaproteobacteria bacterium
GGCGATTCTCGATGCACGAGCGCTGGCTTATGCATTGGCTCGCTGTAGCGATCCAATGGCCGGACTGGAAGACTACGAGGCAGATCGTCTGGAAGCAGCTAACCGTGTTGTTAAGGCAAGCCGCAAAGAGGGTTTCGGGCGCGTATTGGAGATAGCCGCCAACTACTCTCCCGAGAAAACCGAATATCTTCACGATCACCTTCCCTTAAATGAAGTACAGCAGGTTCTCGCAGACTTTAAAAATAAGGCCCATATCGGTGTCGAGCAGGTGAACAGTCAGTCTTCCTATAGCCTTGATCATCAACAATAAGTGATACAGAAAGGCTGATGTGGATTCGCGCTGGCTATTCAATCAACCCAACCTTAATTTGTGCTTGCTTGTTTTGTTCCAGATCAGTTAAATCTAGGCTATGAGTCATACTCGGCTGATCAAGATAGTACTGCTTAGCATTCTGTGCTTAGGACTACCGGTTTTTGTCTATTTCGAAAACTGGCTTAACGCTCTGATTCTCTTTGGTATTATTGTACTTTCAACGTTACCGACGTTGTTTGCACGACGTTTTGAGCTGGCGCTTCCTACAGAATTCGACATTGCCACCCTTCTCTTTATCATTGCCGCAATCGCACTGGGTGAACTGGCGGGTTTTTATGAGCGGTTCTGGTGGTGGGATGTGCTTTTGCATCTCACGTCGGGATTATTACTGGGGATGCTGGGCCTGAGTCTTATCTGGGTTCTAAATTACAACGTTCGCATAGAGCTAGAACTATCGCCCGGTTTTATGTGCCTTTTTGCCTTTACTTTTGCGCTTTCAGCTGGCGCGATCTGGGAAATTTTTGAATTTACCATGGATCGCATATTTCGGTTGAATATGCAAAAAGATGGCCTGAACGATACCATGAGCGACCTGACCATTGACGCCATAGGTGCACTGGCCGTGGCATTGTGGGCAAATTCCTACTTGAGCAAAGGCAAGCATACTCTACTGCAAAACTGGATAGAGCGTTTTCTCACACTCAATAAAAAGGCTCTTATCCGACGCAAACTAAAATGGCGGAAATTACGTTTAAAAAACAAATTGTAACAATGGTAGAGACTAATAATTGGCTCGATTCAATTACATACCAGAAACGGTAAAACCATTATGAACAACAATAGTAGAAGCATTTCTCTGGTCCTTGGTGGCGGTGGTGCAAGAGGCCTCACACATATAGGCGTGATCCGCTGTTTGAAAGATCAGGGGTTTGAAATCCGCTACATTGCTGGATCTTCCATTGGTGCTCTGATAGGAGGTGTCTATGCAGCAGGAGAGCTCGATACTTACGCGGACTGGGTCTGCGCACTACAAAAAAGGGATATCGTGCGTCTTATGGACTGGTCATTCAGTGGCGGCGCGCTGTTAAAGGGAGAACGAATTATATCTGTACTCAGGGAGCTTATTGGAGACAGGAATATAGAAGACCTGCCTATTGGTTATACTGCTGTCGCCACATCGCTTTACGAGGAGCGAGAGGTCTGGCTTAACTCAGGCCCCCTGTTTGACGCGATCCGGGCATCTACCGCAGTACCTATGATCTTTGCCCCCGTGGAACGCGGTAACCGCTTACTTGTAGATGGTAGCATCGTCAATCCAATACCCATCGCACCAACCCTGAACGACAACTCGGATCTGACTATCGCGGTGGACCTTTGTGCACCACCGGAAACTCCTTTAAAAAGTCTAACCCGGGTAAAGGGAGACGAAAAGACCAGCCTATACCAAAAAAAGATTGCCAGTTTTATCGATAGCCTTTGGTCCAAATCAGACTTAAAAGCAGAAACCACCAATCCTGGCGCATTCGACTTGATGATCAAATCCATGGATATCATGCAAACCTATATTGCACGGCTTAAGTTAGCGGCCTACAGCCCCAACGTACTGATTGAAATACCGCGCAACCTCTGCGGCTTTTTTGAGTTTGATCACGCCGCTGAACTGATTGATTACGGGTACCAACGTACCGAGAAAATCATCCAATCCAGCGTAAATGCTCTATAGCCAGGTTTATTCTATAGGTGACTTCCAAACCCTGTTATTTAACATAAAAACCAGCACCGAACCAAAGGATTACTATCCTATGGATGCAGTATTTTTTATTAGATTGAAGTGGGCGAAATTTTAGCTGAAAAATGGCTAATATCCATATTATTTAGTTAGGGGCTGCCCTAGATAACCAAATAATAACCTGCGTGGAGCCAATATGATTCACGTCTTGTTTGTCTTAGTTTTTCTATCAATGGTAACCCTGTTGGGTCACATTTAACTGCAAATTAACACTTCTAAATTTACAGACACAAAAAAAGCCCCACCGAAGTGAGGCTTGATGCAATTAGAATTACCCCTTCTTGCGTCGTGCAAAGCCGAGTCCAGCGAGGCCAAGGCCGAAGAGAGCGATTGTGCCGGGCAAAGGAACACCATTAGGGCTCCCATTGCATTCTGGAAGGCCAGGATTAACTTCACAAGGGAAAACTTGCTCAGCTGTCCCTTGTACTCCTACCGTAAAACCATTCCAGTTTTCATTTGACAGACTTCTCCAAGTAACAGAATCAAATGTCCCTGTAAACCTTATCGTGCCATGAGGCTCACCTGTACCAACCAGTTGATACTCTGATCCAGATAATTGTTTCGTAGAAGTACCACAACCCCACCAGCCGCACCCATTGCCGTCACTAGGGTCTCCAAAGCTCAAAACATCAAAATCCTGATCAAACCCGTACCCATTACTATTAAGGCTAATATAGGAAAAAACCAGGTTCGCGACTGTTGTATCAAAGGTTAATGTTTGACTTCCAGCATATCTAAGGCCGATCATATCGGTTCCAGTCGGAATATTATCAACACCAGTGGGGCCAGTGCTTGTATATGGAGAATCTCCTGGCGTTCTGTCTTTAGCACCCCCACCTAACGGCGGGCTCTCCCACCAGTCAGTTTCGTTGCCTACGCCATCTTGAAAAAAAGAAACACCTTGAGGGTTATTGTACGTTACATTTATCGTTTCTGATCCTGACGTAATCACGCCTTGAGCAGTAAAACCGTTAGCATTAGAGGAGCTTTGCCAATCAATCCAATTTATTGTTACAGCATGAAGGTTAAAACTCACGCTAAAAATTAATATAGCACTCAACCAATTGGGCAATCGGCCAATTAATCTATCCATTTTACTTTCTCCTAAGTAAACTTGTTGTAGAGGCAATTAAGGACTTGTTCTTTTTAATTAAAGCCATTATCAAAAACCGCTGTAATTGCGTTAACAGTGCAATATTCATGCCTAGCAATGAAATCAATGGGTTACAGTAACCTTTCTGCTTATCTGTAAAATATTCTGACACGTTATCTGAGCATCTTAAATAGTTCAAAGATGCTAGGTCGCAGAACCGCTTAGGAAGCACAGAGAAGCTAAGCGATTATTGATGCCAGCTAACCAAAAGCCACCATTGCGCGCTGGTTAAAGTTGTTTATGTAGACCTGAACCAAGTAAAGCTGGTAATTGATGCGCCGGAGTCAGTTCCTATTGTGCGAGATGATGCGAAAAACAGGGAAAGCAAACCTTTAAGCCGTCCTTAAGCAAGAAATAAAAAAGGCCTAGATAACGCGTAAGCCTTTGTTTTTATTGGTGGGTCGTCAGGGAATCGAACCCTGGACCTATGGATTAAGAGTGTGAAGTTTATACTGTATCTGTTTGTATTTAAAGGTAATTTAAATATTAGAAGTATAACTTTGACGAACTGTAATTTACTTGAGCAAACAACAAGTTACAGCACAAATGTGAAAACTAGCGAACATAAGAACTTTTTCGAGGTGTACCTGTATTGTACCTATTTGGTAAGCGTCAAATTAACCTCGCCCTAAAATT
>CBDUGR010000311.1:0-3858 GCA_965366515.1 uncultured Gammaproteobacteria bacterium
TCGCCACTTGCATGGCAAGGCTTTTGGATGGTGCATACATAGGGCCGAATTGATTAGCTAACGTATTCGCGGAGTGCAGCGCAATCGGGATGCCAGTTGCATTCATCAGTGCGAACGGCCCCATTCCTATATTGAATAACTCTTCAGCAACTTGATCGATAAAGGCAATACTTCCCAACCCTTCTTCCAACAAACGTGTGGATTCATTGAGCCAGGGTACGAAGAACCGATTTACCGCAAAACCATCCACGTCGGCAACGACGATAGGGGATTTGTCTATGGCATAGTAAAAGTTAACCAGATCCTCAACGGTATCCGGCGCAGTATATGCCCCTGGAATAATTTCGTTAAGTTTGTTTTTTGCGGCATGGTAAAAGTAGTGTACGCCTAAAAAACGGCTTTGATCCTGCAAGACCTTGCCTAACTCCGTTATTGAAAAAGAGGATGTATTGGATGCAATAATGCAGTGGCTACTGACGTGCTTTTCAATTTCTTTAAACACCTGTTGTTTTACAGCCATGTCCTCAAACACAGCTTCCACAACGAATTCACAGCCAGCCAATTCCTGATAATCTGTAGTACGATCCAACATGCCCAGCAAATCAGATTTATCCTGGGCGGAAAGAATTCGACGCTCTACGGCCTCCTGCAAAGAATTATCGATATTTTCCAACCCTTTATCCAGGCCTTGCTGATTCATATCCAAAAGTATGACTGCCAGGCCTTTCATCAAAAAGTGTTGAGCAATTGCCGCGCCCATTGTACCGGCGCCAATTACGGCAACCCTGGAAATTTTTCTATTCGTGCCTACTGACATACTCATATTCCTAATAATTGGTTTCGCTACGTTAACCTGCTAGCCTCGATTATCCACCTGAATTACAACTGCCATAGCCGAGTCACCGGCTGCACAACCCTCAAACAAGCCGAAGCCGCCACCTCTTATTACAAGCTCTTCAATCATTTCGATAATGGAACGTAATCCAGTGGGTGCTTGTGGATGCCCCCAAACTAGTGAACTACCGTAGTTATTCATACGACTGACATCAATGCCCATCTCACGTGCAAAAAGAATGTCATTCACGGCGAAGGGGTTGTGCGACTTGATCACGTCCACCTGCTGAATATCCAACTCAGCCTGGGCCAGGGCAGCCCGAGCTGCTGGAACCGTCGCTTCTGGCATATGAGCCAACCCAACACGTGCCGCGCCCGCACCCACCACTCGAATCCTAATCGACGGATCCTGGCTTAAGCTTTGTGCTGTGTCAGAGGATGCCATAATGAGTGAAGCGTTACCGTCCGCAGGATGCGTCTGACTACCAAAGGTGACTGATCCGTCCGGCTTGACCGGCCTTAAGCTGGCTAGCCCTTCGGCAGTGGAAGTAACAATTCCTTCATCTCCAGCAATGCTGGTTTGTATCTTTTTGTAGTTACTGCGGGGGACTTCAAATGGCAATCTCATAAAGCGCTTTTGGAACGCCTGGTCGTTGGCCAGTGACTGTGCGTACTGCTCCTGTCGGCACAGTACCAATTCATGCTGTTCTTCAGTACTGATGCCATGTTTTTTAGCTACATTCTCGGCGGTATCCAGCATCGCGTGCCCGCCTAATGGATCACAGGAGAAATTATCCATTACCCAGTTTTCATGATCGCCCGTCCCTCCTGGACCCGCTGGATTAGGATAATAAAGATGCGGCCCGTTGGAGCAGCGGTCTGCCGTCATAACCAACGAACAATCAGATAACCCCGCTTCAATCTCCTGTGCAGCCTGCAGCAATACACGAACTCCCGTTGCGCAAGCCTGTCCGATGGTTGGTCCGGATACCTGCCCCGCTCCCAGCATTCCCATAACCCAGGGCACGCCGTAAAACGAGTGCTTTTGTGGGACGGATGTTCCAAGCACTGCATGATCAAAAATGTTGGGGTCGATCTCTCTTTGAGCCAACTCCCGCTGGGCAACCCAGGCTGCAAACTCTAGGCTATTTAGCGATGAAAAGCTGCCTTGCCATTTACAGAATGGCGTCGACCAATAACTTCCATAAGGAATTTCAGTAGTAGCAAACATTTTTTATACCCCTTATTGGCGTCCAGGCATTTCAAATAAATTCAGAAACACCACAAACACTCTTAATATTTTTCAGGATGGATAAGCAATAAGGGTATTTTGTTGATTTTATGTCTACTTAACAATGGCATAAAAGGACTACTTAATTAGCGAAAAACTACAACCTGTGATGGTTAAGGTCATAACCAGGCTAAGACAAAGATGGGGTTAAGGCAATGGTGAACTAAGTTTGGCCGTGAACGAAAAGGCCTATACTAATCTCTTGGCCAACTTATAGGATCGTTCCTTATCAGGATAGATCAGTTCGTTTTACGCTATTTCTATATTCTCCGGGCGTAACCCCTGTCCAACCTCGGAATGCCCTGACAAACACGCCTGGATCAGAAAATCCAACCAGTTGTGCAACTTCAGCTACAGGTATTGCCTGCTGAGTTAAATGATAAATTGCCGCATCACGGCGCACCCAGTCCTTAATTTGCTGAAAAGAGGTACCTTCGGCTTGCAGTTTCCGCCTCAGTGTTTGCTTGGTCATGCTCAATTTACTCGCCACCGCTTCCATATCCGGTAAGCCGCTGCCAACTCTTCTGTCCAACATCAAGCGTATTTGCTTGGTCATGCTATCGTCAGTGCGATGCCTCAGAAACAACTCGACAGGACAGCGCGACATAAAAACCTTTAAGCTTGCTTCATTCTGCACAACTGCACGTTTTAGATAACCGCTATGAAAGCAGAGACTTATGGATGGCTGATCAAAGCTGTGTTTAGTGGGAAAGAGATACTTATATTCATCTACATGTTCAGGTGGGGGATAATTGAATGCCGCATTGAGGAGCAACATATTCTCACCAATGAGCCACGAACTGTAACGATGCCATGCCAGCAATATCAGCTCGGTCAAAAGGTGATCGACGTCCTTTTCCTGATTTTTCTGTACGAGCCGCAAAACGGCTGTCTGGTCCTTTTCTTCCAGTAAAAGCTTATAATCATCGAGCAGCAAATCGTAAAATCTGAAGCCCAACTTTAGTGCTTTCCCCAGATTCGCTTGATGAACGGTCAGCTTGCCCATCATATAAAAGGTGCCAGGTTTGCAGGGAACCTGGCTCAACATAAGGTTTTCATCCTGCATGGCGTTCCACATCAACTGAACTAGCATAGCCAGATTTTCAGTTTTTACCCGGTCTCCGGGATTAGACATAATCTGCGGATCTATGCCTGCATTGCGCAACAAGGTGTTGGCATCAATCCCCTGCTTAATAGCTTGGGAAATCAAAGCCGTTACATAGTGGTTAGTGGTTGTATATTTTTCAGTGGCACTCATCAAATACGGACTTATAAGCTACCCAAGAAAACAGGATGTTCTAACAATTGGAGAAAATATAATAGATTAAAGATCGTGAAATAGCTATGCAGCAATAATTTAGTACACACAAGGTTATTGCCAAAGCAGCCGCGCTATAGCCCGAAGGGAGTTGAACTTATAGAGACCTTTGCACGGAAGAATATTTTTCTTTCAGGCAAGGCAAAAGCGCACGGAATGAGGGAGTTTATAGGTTATAAATGACCGATTGAGTACGTTTTTAACGAAGTATGGGAGCGAAATAGCTTTCGCGCAAAGGTCTCTTATAAGTATATTTATTGCAGCCTGTATTGAATGGCTGCAAAAAAAATGTGATATGCGCCTAACTAGACGCGGGCAATGCCGTAGCTGACAAATTTGAAGTACTGAATTAACAGGCACAAAAAAGCCCCACCGAAGTGAGGCTTGATGTAATCGGAATTAAGCTTTCTTGCGT
>CBDUGR010000312.1:0-3852 GCA_965366515.1 uncultured Gammaproteobacteria bacterium
CCTCATAAATACGATGAGCCGTTTAAACCCGATGTAATTGGAGTAGTTGATATGGAGGATGGCCTGCGCGTGGTTGGTCAGATGGTTGACCCACTTGAACAGGTGAAAATCGATGCTCAAGTTGAACTAGTGATTGAGGATCTTTATCACGAAAATAATAAGGTCTACACCACCTGGAAATTTAAACAGCTCTGAGTCCCTCGGATAATTGAGTTGCGTTAAGGAGAGTTTTAAATGCAAGAAGTTACAGTATTAGGTGTTGGTATGCACCGCTTTGGCAAAACCGGTGATGCCATTGTAGGTACCAAATCAGTGACGGAGCTATGTCGTCACGCAGTTAATGCGGCGTTGCAGGATGCCGGCGTGAACTGGAAGGATATCGAAGCCGTGACCGCAGCTAGTTCGCGTTTCTCCGGAGGCAAGGGTTGGGGCTTAAACGGTAATGATGTGGTCGAGGACCTTGGTTCGACAGGAATACCGGTTTACAACATGTCTGCTGGCTGTGCTGCGGGGGGTAACGCTTTTAATGTTGGTTACTCGATGGTTGCCGGTGGTCTTTATGACATGGTGTTAGTGGTAGGTGGCGAAGTGATGCCAAAGGGAATGATTCAGACTTCTGGTCTGGAGGATGCTACCGACCCGGAATTTTTGAGACAACGTTGTGTTGGTATGCCGGGACCGTCATTTTGGTCGACACTGGCGCGTCGTCGTATGCATGAATATGGTACTACGGAAGAGCAATTTTCCAAAGTCACCGTAAAAGCACGTTCCTGCTCAGTACATAACCCCAATGCCCGTTTTCAGAAAGCGATAGCGATTGAAGATGTGATGAACTCGCCATACGTCAGCAACCCGCTACGCCTGTTCCAGATCTGCCCGGTTTCTAACGGTGCGGCAGCGGCCATTATTTGCTCGGCCAAAAAAGCCCGTCAGTTCAAAAGAGATAATCTGGTGACCGTGGCGAGCAGCACTGTGGCGACCATGACCTTTGACGATATGCTGCCGCGTAATCTTGCTGATCCTATTACGAAAGAAGATAATTTGCACACCGAAGCCCGCAATGCAGTCAAACAAGCATTTGAGAAATCAGGTATCGGCCCGAAAGATATCAGCTTTATAGAACTGCAGGATAATACTTGTTACTACGAATTGGCGTTTCCCGAGGAGTGGGGTTTTTGTGAGCCCGGTGAGGCACAAAGTCTGGTCGATAAGGGTGAAACTACCCCCAACGGCAGATTACCTGTTAACCCATCGGGAGGATTTGTGTCCTTCGGCGAAGCTACCACCGCGATGGGGGTTTTTCAGATTGCCGAGTTGACCTGGCAGTTGCGTGGTCAGGCAGGTGGACGCCAGGTGCCTGGTGCACGAGTAGGTTTAGCACAGACTAACGGGCTTGGTGGTAACGCTACCGCAGCAATTTTGAAAAATTAAACTTACAAAGGGCGTCAAGCGAGGCTGCAATGGATAAAATCGGGTTAGTCAATTACTTGATTCTCGCGGTACTGCTGATCGGTGCATTCGTTAGTCTTTACCTGGGGTTAAAGAAACATTCTCAGCGCATCGCCAAAGGCAAACCATTTGTTGGTGAAAAGCCAAATAAACAAGCGGTGCTCGCCAAGATCAATAAAGAGTCATTTATCCTCCGAGGATTAATGACGTCAAGACTATTAAAGCGTCCGGTGGCAGGCGCGTTCCATGCGATTATGTTTATCGGCGCGTTGCTCCTGATCTTCGGTCATGCGGTATACCCCGTGAGTTTTATCGGTGTACCTGTCTACGAAGGCTTGTGTGGTGCGCTGGTGATGGAGTTCGGGCGCGAGATTGGCGGTGTAATGCTATTTACGGGTATCCTGTTTTTTCTACTGCGTCGTCTGGTTCCACCGGAGCGTCTTATCGCGGGCGGTAAGACGCGCGCCGGTTTTGAACTCGGTGAAATCGCTCTGCTAATTATCGTCCTGATTGGTTTCCTGGCCGAGAGTCTGCGTCTGGCCTTTGAGCCCTCTTCTGAGGGCTATGAGTTTCTTGGTGGTGCGCTTGCGCCGATGCTGAATAACTTGCTCGGTGAAGAGGCCAGTATTGCCGGATTCCAACTCATGTGGTGGGTGCATGGCCTGATGGGCACTGCCTTTATTGCTCTGATTGCGCACGGTCCCTTCGTCCATATGATATTGGGTCCGGTAAATTCGGCATTGGCCAATAAGCGCGATGGTATTAATCTGCCACCAATTAATTTTGATTTTGATGATGAAGATGAGGACGACGATACAGAGTTAAGCTTTGGTGCCGCCAGACTCGCGGATCTGAGTCAGAAAAATTTGCTGGATGCCTCTGCTTGCCTATGGTGCGGGCGTTGCCATGAAGTCTGCCCTGCTGCGCAGACAGGGAAAGACCTGTCACCAAAAAAAGTGATGGCCACCGTTGCTGACTATCTACAAGCCGGTCAGTTCGATGACGACGATCTTCTCGACGTGCTGGGTGAAGATGCCAGCTTTGACTGCACTACTTGCGCGGCCTGTGTTGAGGAATGCCCGGTTAGCAATAATCCGGCAGAAACGGTACTTGAGTTTCGGCGCCATTTTGTCATGGATCGCTCACAAATGCCGGAAACAATGGCGGCTGCGAATCGAAACCTGGAATCCCGCGGTCATCCCTTTATTGGTACTGGCGCCAATCCTGGAGGCTGGCGGAAGGGACTGGAAGTGCCGATTTTTGAGCCTGATGTAACTGAATACCTGTTATGGATTGGTTGTTCTGTCACCTATGAGGAACGTGCCCAGGAGATTGCGCGTGCGATGGTGAAAATTCTCGAAGCAGCAGGAGTATCCTACGGAATTTTTGAAGAGGCGCGTTGTACGGGTGACCCGGCCAAAATGATGGGCAATGAAATGCAGTTTGTCGAGATTGCCGAGGCTAATATCGAGGAATTCAAGGAGCAGAAAATCCAGAAAGTGATTACGCTTTGTGCGCACTGTTTCAATAGTTTTGATCGCTATTATCCTGAATTGGGCGCTGATTGGCAGACGATTCCTCATTCGGTTCTGATTGATCAATTGATCGGCGAAGGCAAACTAAAGATCGCCGAAAAAAGCGATGAAAAAATTACGTTTCACGATCCCTGCTATCTTGCTCGGCATAACGGGATTTTGAATGAGCCACGCAATCTGGTTGCGGCAGTAGGTCAGTTGATCGAGATGCCGCGTAATAAGAAGGAGAGCTTCTGCTGTGGAGCTGGCGGAGGCAACTATTGGGGTGGACAGGGCGGCACAGCCCGTATCAGTGATGTGCGCATGCAGGAAGCATTCGATACCGGCGCCGATAAAGTGGCCACTTCCTGCTCATTCTGTATGCTGATGCTGACTTCGAGCGCCACCAAACATACTGAACAGCGCAAGGTTTTTGATGTGGCTGAACTGATAGCGGATCGTATTCCTGCGACCATTGTTGAAGACTGAGCATGAAAGAGTTAGAGCAGATTGTGCAGCGTCTGGCAGATCTGGAGGCCATCCGTGATTTGGTCTGTCGTTATGCTCACTATGTCTGGCAGGAACAACCGCTCGAAGCGGTAGATCTGTTTACCGCTGACGGCGTAATGGATATGGGGGAAGAGGGTATTATCGAAGGCCGGGAAAAACTACGGGTTGTCTACAGTGAAAAAGTTGGCGGTGTAATGTTACTGCATCCCTTCGTACACAATCACGTGATAGATTTTTGTTCTGGCGAAGATGGTTGTAGCGAAGAGGCGGAAGGACCCTGTTATCTCGATCTACGCTGTGTGCGAGATGGGCAGAGTCTAATGGGTTCGGGTTATTACCAGGATCGCTATGTTTGCGAGGCAGGTACCTGGAAATTTAA
>CBDUGR010000313.1:0-3842 GCA_965366515.1 uncultured Gammaproteobacteria bacterium
GACAGCAACCAAAAAATTTGCGCTTAAGCCGTGACCAATGATGCTCAATAGAATTGTACAGACCACGGTCATCAAAATGATGTCACCACCAGGCAGATGCTCATTGAGAACAATCACCGAGAAAACAATGCTGGCTAAGCCCCGCGGGCCAAACCAACCGATGAAAAGTTTCTCATCAGCTCGCAGATTCATGCCAGTAAGCGCCAGAAATACGGGTAGCATGCGTACGATGGTAAGACTAAGCAAGGCATAAACAACAACCTGCCAGCTAAACGATGCGGTTGACTGCCCAACAACAGCCGCACCAAATACTACCCAAGTAAGCAAAGCCAAGGCATCACCTGTTCCTTCAGCCGCAAGTAAGATTTTGTGTTTATGATGTTTTGCCAACCTGCCGAACAGCATACCTCCAACAAAACACGCAATAAAACCACTGCCGCCAAGCCACTGCGCTACGGCAAAGCAGGCCACGGCCAGTGACGGCACAGATAACTGCCGCCAGGTTTCGGTGATCCAATCACGCTTGGCGCATTGTTTAAGTATTCCTGCTCCGAAAAAAACCAGACCTGCACCCACGATAACTCCGATGCCAATCGCTTCGACCGTCAGCTTGATTGCGAGTATCGAGACACTTCCATCAGCACCAGGACTAGTGGCAAGAGCCAGAAAAATCAACAGAACCGGTACGCAGATACCATCATTCAGGCCACTTTCCACATTCAAACTTTCACGAATATTGCTCGAAACAGCGTGATTGGTAACCACTGCCTTGCCTAATGCCGCATCAGTAGGCGCCAGCATAGTTGCTAGAATCGCTATTTCCAGCAAAGCCAGGCCGTCGAACAAGAGATAACCTGTGAGAATCCCTAACAGAATCGTCAGCGGCAAACCGATAAGTAAAAGCCTTTGTGGGATATGATAAGAATGTTTAAGTTCACGGAGGTTTGCATTAGAAGCATCGGTGAACAGTACCAAGGCAAGGGTTAGTTCAGCGAGATTGCTCAGGAAGTCAGCATCTACATTCAAATTGAGGAAACCTAACCCAAAAGGACCTGAAATGAGGCCAAAGAACATAAAAACAAGCGCGCCATTAAAAGGTGTATTTTCGACCCCTCTGCTAACCAGGCTATAAATAAATACAAAAACAGCCAATATGGCAAGATTGCTGTACATCATTAACTATCCAATTATATTGCAGCCATGATATCAAAAGACCGGATACAAGGTGCACAGGGAAACTCGATCTGTCTTAGCGCTTTACCAGGAAATAAATGGAAAGACAATGATTTTAAAGTATTTGTTTATTTCAATAAAAATGCTGGAATGCCAATTTTTGATAGGATTCCGAACCACGGCGGGGGAGTTTTTACCTGAGAAACAGGCTAAATGACAGCCGTCAGTCCGGTGGTGTTACGATGGGCTGCCAATTAATCCTTTTGATATCCAGTAGATTGGTCCATTCATCAGCAATAATAAGGACCAATCGCCTTCCATCGGTGTAATAGGGGTCGTTGGTGTAGTTGTAGCGGGGTTCGTTAAAGGGCGCCTCGCCCACACCCTGAACAAAGCCATACGCCGAAACATGTTCTGATACAAACATATCCAGCGCCAGATAGTCCCGTGCTTCATCTACAGCGGGATCAATTTTGTGGGTGACAATAGTTTTGCTGGACAGACGTATCCCAATGTCGCGGCTGATTTGACCGACAAGTACATTCAAGCCTTTATACCTGACCGGCGCCAGCCATAGTCGAAGGTGGTTTCGTTCATCTACTGTTGACCGGGCTTTTTGCAGTGAAAAATCCTGCCGTCTGCCGAACAGGTACAATGGAGACACAGGTGAACTGCGGTAAAGACGCCCAAATAGCGATGACATGATCGTCTTCCAAATAGAATGCCAATGCATGGTCTCAGTAACATCCCAGCCCTGGCGGGAAAAACCGCTAATGCTCTTACCGGTATTCGCGATTACTACCAGATTAAGCGGGTCGCCAGGCGTTTTCTTATCGCCACCGAGAACGCAGCATGGCAATTCCTCCAGCCAGTTTTGCAGCGCTTGTTCGTCTTCCAGTTCAATCACTTCATCTGCAGCATAAAGGCTCTTGAAGTCAACACGTTTATAATCGGTCTTTAGACCCGGTACTTCCGAAATAAACCAGAAACCGTTGTACTGGCCCTCGCGTACAAGATCAACGCTGAGATATTTCAGACCTTCGTCAAGATTGGTATAAACGAATCCTGAAACGGTTTGTTTAGGTTCTATGACCAATGGCATTTGTTGGTCAAAATAATACCGGTCCATTTCCAGGTTAGCTTTTCCAGATGCAAAATAATGGTTTTTCCACGAAGCTTCATGCGGCGAAAAATAATCTCTGTCTATTTTATTCGCGAGCAGCAGGTATCTGTAGTCGTTCATATTCACGATACGCAGCCATACAGGTTGGATTCCCTTTTGAGCAAGCGGCGCGCCAAATACCTGCTCACTTTCTTTAGCGCTTAATACTGACACACTCACAGCAACTCCGTCCTGTGTTTTGGTCTGGACGCGTTCCATGGCGGAAGAAATCTTGTCGATAGGTACCGGTTGAAAAGTTGCACATCCGGACATGAGTGCAAGTAATATGCTCTGGATCGACACAAGGCGGAGCAGGATCAGGCGGCTTGAATTTTTCATTTAATTTAATCCGCTTATTCGATTACCAATTGAACGTCCCAATTGTTTGTCAAGCTGATAACGATGTCAAGTTATTAGGCCATCAACGCCGCCGGATCAAACCTGATATCTTTTATTGCACCGGTACAAACTTTACGAATTCTGGTTTATTTGTCGACTTGGTTGACGCCTAACCTGATATCCCGTACTTTCAACAGGAAAATCCTGCCTGGAATTGAGTTTCTGTTCCTGCTGGTTCGTACAAATGAATATTTTTTATGACAGACCCTATATTTCATATCGACCTGGACTATCCGCTGAGCCCGAATCCAAGATACGAATTTATAAAAAACCCCCATCCTGAATTACTTCAGCTTCTGGCAGGGCAAAGGGAATATTATCGTACTACGCTCAGTTCCTTTAGCGAGTTTTCTAGACAGCTGACCCAAATACCACTGTTGCCGCCGTCTGCCCGGTTGTCTGAGGATGACTTGAATATGGTTCCGGAGCAGTACGAAAAAGCATTTAATGGTGACCGGGAAGCGATCTCATGGTTTTTGCCGATTGTTTCTGAAGTTGCCAAGAGTTTGTCGCCTTGCTGGCTTAATGGATTTATCCCGTCACTGGATGCGATTGCTTTGTATTCATTTTTAGTATTAAATAAACCTGATCAATACGTTGAAGTGGGTTCTGGAAATTCTACAAAATTTGTAAGGCGGGCAATTTCTGATCATGAGCTGGAATCAAAAATAATTTCTATTGATCCAGCGCCAAGAGCAAATATAGACGCTATCTGTGATGAAATTATCCGTATGTCTCTTGAAGATTGTGATCTTAAGGTTTTCGATAGACTGCGGGCGGGCGATATACTTTTTATGGACGGTTCGCATCGTTGCCTGATGAATTCAGATGCAACGGTATTTTTTTTGGAAGTGTTGCCACGATTGCCGCAAGGTGTTCTTGTGGGAATTCACGATATCTTTTTGCCATTTGATTATCCTAAGCCATGGATTAATCGCGCATATTCTGAGCAATATCTCTTGGCATGCTATTTATTGTCGAATTCTACTCGGTTCAAAATAGAGTTTCCGGGATTCTATATTGGTACTGATAAGGAACTGAGCCATTTGCTGCAACATTTATGGAAGCTTATCCCGAATGCGGTTGTGAAAAATGGTTTTGCTTTTTG
>CBDUGR010000314.1:0-3842 GCA_965366515.1 uncultured Gammaproteobacteria bacterium
TGCGGCTGCAGGATTGTCGACCTGGAACGGCTGACCTGCTGGCCGATTGCCTGACGGCACAGGATGTCGGCAAACGCTACTACGCAGCACTTGCACTGCAGCATGAGCCTGAGAAACAAACTGATGCACTGCAAAGGATCATCAAGCAACAGGCAGAACAGGAAACGGATCCTAAAGTGCAGGCTGCTTTAACAAAATTGATTGAATCTAAAAGGCTGTAAAGATGAACTATTTTGATCCACATATCCATATGGTTTCCCGCACTACCGATGACTATGAAAATATGGCGGCAGCGGGTATCGTCGGCGTCGTTGAGCCCGCATTCTGGCAAGGTCAGCCGCGCACCAACGTCGGCAGCTTTATAGATTATTACGATCTGTTATTGGGCTGGGAACGTTTTCGTGCCAGCCAATTCGGCATTCTCCATTATTGCACCATGGGACTAAACCCCAAGGAGGCAAACAACCGCGAAATAGCCAGAGACGTACTGAATATTCTGCCTCGCTATTTAGCCAAAGATGGTGTGGTAGCCGTCGGAGAAATAGGTTATGACGATATAACCCCCGCCGAAGATGAAGCGCTATTGGCGCAGATGGAGATGGCCAAGGAATTTGAATTACCGATTCTGATCCATACTCCACACCGGGACAAGGTCACCGGCACTAAACGTACGCTGGATGCCATCAAAGATGCAGGTGTTGCCCCTGAAATGGTGATTGTGGATCACCTCAATGAACTCACCTTACCCCTGGTATTGGATAGCGGTGTCTGGCTCGGCCACTCGATCTATCCGAACACGAAACTGTCAGAACCACGCTGGGTCGCACTGCTTCAGCAGTACGGCACCGAGCGAATGGTGGTAAACAGCGCTGCGGACTGGGGAAAAAGCGACCCGCTCAAAGTCCCCAAGGTAGGCCAGTTAATGCTCGATTCCGGTTTTTCCGAAGAGCAGGTTAGTAAAGTACTGTTTGAAAACCCCATCGAGTTTTACGCCCAAAGTGGCCGCATCAATTTAGCAGAAGTACAACGCCCCAAGGTCGACCAAACGCAGCAGTGGCAGGAAAATTCCGCTTTAAGAGGGCAGACGCCAATTGTTGAGAAATAGCACGAACAGAGCACCTCAAAAGGAATAGCTCATGGCAACATGGTCAGCTAGGGAACTCTCCTATTGCAGCAATGTCCATCCGGGTGACTCTCTTCATGAAGTCAGGGAAAACCTGCTGCGGTTTATCTCGTCTGTAAAATCCAGCCGCGGCCTTAAACGACTGCAGGCTGGACTCTGGCTGAGCAATCAGGCCGTGAGTGAATTGATGGATTCGCCCACCGCCAGAAAAGAATTTGCCACCTTGCTAAACCAGCAGGGTATTGAACTGACTTCACTGAATGGTTTTCCCTACGGCAACTTTCACCAGTCCGTCGTAAAAGAAAAGGTCTACCTGCCCCACTGGGGAGAAAAGGCACGGCTGGATTACACCCTGTTATTGGCCAGACTGCTGGCACAAATGTTACCCGACAAGATATCTGAAGGTACAATTTCCACACTGCCGCTAGGATTTGCCAGCGACTGGTCGGCCAGCAATCAACAACACGCAGAACAACACTTTGCTAAATTGTTGCTGGCACTAACTGAGCTGGAACAATCCTCGGGCAAACGTATTCGTGTCTGCCTGGAGATGGAACCGGGCTGTGTGCTGGAAACAACAGCGCAATTGATCGGTTTTTTCACCGAAACCCTGCCACAGGCCCTGCCCCGATATGGCGTGCAAGGCAGCGCCATCAAACGTTATTTAGGTGCCTGTTATGATATTTGCCACCAGGCGGTGATGTTCGAGGATATCGAACAATCATTAACTGACATCCATCGAGCCGGTATTGCGATTGGCAAAATCCAGGTGTCTAACGCCATGAGAGTGCCCAATGCGGAAGTTGCGCAGGATTTATTGGCGCAATATGCCGAGCCTCGTTATCTACACCAAGTCAAAACCCAAAACAAGCAAGGCGAACAGCAGTTTTACCTGGATCTGAATCAGGCGCTAACTAACGACAGTTTTACTGGAGATTCGGAATGGCGCATACACTTCCATCTGCCTATCCAGGCTGAGCAATTATCATCACCGCTGCTAAGTACCACCCGATCGGCCATTGAAGATACCTGCCGCTTTCTGGTGGCCAACCCCACCTTGAAACCTCACCTGGAAGTCGAGACCTATACCTGGGGTGTCATGCCCGAAGCATTGCACCCCGCCAATGACACACAGCTAATTAACTGCATCGCCGAGGAGTTAAACTGGCTCCACAGTACTCTGGCAAATTTCAACCTGATGAGTCCATAGCATTCATGGCTAATAGAATACCGCTGGTAGTGATCGATATCGTGGGCCTGACACCCTCCCTGTTAGGCCAGCATACGCCAAACCTGAACCGCCTGATTGAAGAGAGCATTATGGCTCCGGCCGGTGGCATTTTCCCCGCTGTAACCACCACAGCGCAGTCCAGCATGCTGACCGGGCAACCGGCCAGCCAGCATGGCATTGTCGGCAATGGCTGGTATTCCAGGGAATTGGCCGAAATAATGTTCTGGAAACAATCCAACCACCTGGTCAAGGGAACAAAGGTCTGGGACAAACTGAAACAGGCAGACAGTAGCTTCCGGGTATCCAAGCTGTTCTGGTGGTACAACATGTACGCCAATGTCGATTTTTCCATGACACCACGCCCCCATTACCCAGCGGATGGACGCAAGGTGATGGATCTATACTCCTGGCCTAAAGGCTTGCACCAGACGATTGAAGAAAAAATCGGGAAGTTTCCGTTCTTCAATTTCTGGGGGCCAAAAGCGGGTATTGAATCCAGTGACTGGATCGCCAAAGCTGCAGCATTGGAGTTCGATATCAACAAACCGGACCTGCAATTGGTGTATCTGCCGCATCTCGATTACAACCTGCAGCGCCTGGGACCCGATAATCCGCAGATATGGCAGGACGTCGCGGCAATTGACAGGGTCGCAGGCACATTAATTGAACATGTAAAATCCCAGGGCGCCGAAGTGATGGTGGTTTCCGAATACGGCGTCGAAACGGTAGACACACCCATAGCCATTAATCAGATATTAAGACGTCAAGGATATATTGAAGTACGAGAATCTCTCACCTGGGAACTACTTGATACGGGCGCTTCCAGGGCATTTGCCGTTGCCGATCACCAGTTCGCCCATGTTTATATCAAAGACCCAAAAGATGTGTACGCGGTAAAGCAACTACTTGAGAAAGTGCCAGGAATCGAACGGGTTCTTGACCATGAAGGAAAACAAGCATTCGGTGTCGATCATGCTAACGCTGGCGAGCTGGTTGCTATTGCGGATCAGCGCGCCTGGTTCACTTACTACTACTGGCTGGATGAAAGCAAAGCACCAGACTTTGCGCGCACTGTCGACATCCACCGTAAACCCGGTTACGACCCGGTGGAGCTGTTTGTCGATCCAGCGATCAAATTTCCTGCATTGAAAGTGGGCAGTGCTCTACTGAAAAAAATACTTGGGTTTCGCATGTTAATGGATGTCATACCGCTAACTCCTGAGTTGGTTAAGGGTAGTCATGGCAGGCTGGTTAGCCATTCGGATGATGGGCCCTTGCTTATAATACCGAAATCACTGACAAGAGATAAATACTCCCTGCTGGATGTGTCCGGGTTGATTGAACAGCACTTTAATTTCTAACCCTGGTTAGACTCTACTGCTTCCTCAGCCGCCCCCATCCAGCCATCGGCCATTCAACTATCGCCTTTGGTCATGTCGAACACTCCTGTGACATCCCGGAAAATTTTCAGGATGCACATCTCCAAAT
>CBDUGR010000315.1:0-3820 GCA_965366515.1 uncultured Gammaproteobacteria bacterium
CTATAAAATCACCAACCTTATATGGTTTAAAAAGAAGCAACAACACCCCTCCTGCAAAATTGGACAGACTCCCTTGCAATGCTAATCCCACTGCCAATCCCGCAGCACCTAAAACGGCAATAAATGAGGTGGTTTCAACGCCGATCATAGACGCTACGCTGATCAGTAGCAGCGCCTTAAGCAACACTGAAACCAGGCTCATCAAGAATCGTTTCAGCGTCAATTCCACTTCTTTTTTAGTCATCGCCACGTTCATTAAAACAGTCACTTTCTTAATAACCCAGAAACCAACAAATAGAACAATGACGGCTAACAGCACCCTGGGCCCATAAGCGAGCGCCATATCAACTATCTTTTGTGAATTTGACTCCAGCATGTCCATCAACATCCCTCCTCAATAGGAAAATTTAAACTACGCCGGGTTACCTAACCCGATAATACATATATAGGCAGACTAAGGGTTTACTACAATTTACAAATAGGATTCATCTTTTGCCGTTATAATCAACGACAAGGGTAATTAATTCGTATTAATTAATAGTTACCAACCATTATGCCGTACCCAATGAATAAACAAAATGGAGCTAGCAAAATGAGTATGTTAAAAGAGTTTAAAGATTTTGCGGTAAGAGGAAATGTTGTTGATATGGCCGTCGGTATCATCGTCGGTGCCGCATTTGGGAAAATAGTCTCGTCATTGGTAGCCGATGTTATCATGCCGCCGATCGGGCTATTGATTGGTGGTGTGAACTTCACCGACCTTGCTTTTGTCATTAAAGAAGCGGCAGGACAAACAGCCGCTGTCACTATGAATTATGGCTCATTTATTCAGACGATAATCGACTTCACTATCGTCGCTTTTGCGATATTTTTAGCCGTTAAAGCCCTTAACTCATTAAAAAAGAAGGAAGCAGAAAAACCTGCAAAACCACCAACACCTTCGAATGAAGAACTATTGCTCACTGAAATTCGTGATCTACTCAAGCAACAAGCATAGCAAAATCAGTCTCAGTCGCTACAGGGGTGCCGCTGCGTTGTGCGGCGCCCGCTGTATTCACTCTCAAGATAACAAGGCGCGATTATGTTCGATCAAACCAATCGCGATCACGAAAACCGATCAGGTATAAAATCCCATCTAACCCCAGATTTGAAATTGCCTGCTTGGCTGTTTGGCGAACAACGGGTTTAGCTCGAAAAGCAATCCCCAACCCTGCCAAACTTAACATTGGCAAATCATTCGCGCCATCACCCACCGCAACAACCTGCTCAAGGGTGATATTCTCCTGCGAAGCGATTTGTTTAAGTAACTCTGCCTTTCTGTCTCCATCAATGATTTGACCGGAAACGCGGCCTGTGACTTTGCCATTCTCAATTTCCAACTCATTGGCATGAATATAGTCTATACCAAGCTGCTGCTGAAGGCGCTGCGCAAAATAGCTAAAACCTCCCGAAAGAATCCCGGTTTTATAACCGAGAGATCGAAGCGTGGAAATCAACAACTCCGCACCTTCCGTCATTTTAATACGCTCAGCAACCTCGCTAAGCACTGATTCATCCAGCCCTTGTAGCAATCCTACCCGCCTTCGGAAGCTCTCTTTAAAATCAATCTCACCGCGCATCGCCTGCTCAGTAATCTCGGATACCTGATCACCAACTCCCGCTTCCTTCGCCAACTCATCAATCACTTCCGCTTCAATCAGGGTTGAGTCCATATCAAACACCACCAATCTGCGATAACGTCGATAAATGTTATCCTCCTGATAGGCAATATCGATATCAAACTCCGTCGCGATACTCAGAAAATCAGCTCTCAGCGCATGAATGTCAGCGGGATTGCCGCGCAACGAAAACTCAACACAGGCTTTGCTTTTATTTTGATCAGTGTGCAACGCGACCCGTCCTGATAAACGATTGATTTTATCAATATTCAGACCGTGCCTAGCCACCTCCTGACTAATACGTGCAATGTGCTCAGCAGAAATAACGCGACCTAAAACGGTAACAATGTGACGCGGCTTTTCCTGTGCCTCAACCCATTGATCATAGTCTCTTTCGGCAATGGGCTGAACGCTAACCTGGATATCCAACTGCTGCGAAAATTGCTCAATATTAGTCAGCAGGCTATTCGCATCGCACCCGCTGCCCGCTAGCACCAGTATGCCCAGCGACAGACTATCGTGGATCACCGCCTGACCAATATCCAATACCTGCGCCTGGTCCGTCGCTAATATTTTTGTAAGCGAGGCGGTCACTCCAGGCCTGTCCTGGCCGCTCACATTGATGAGATAAAGCTTATTCAAACCTCTGACTCCTGGATCACTTTCCTATCTACCTCTACGCTATCCACTTTCTGAAACCCTCTCGGCAGTTTATTTCCTCTCCTGCCCCGCTCACCGCGGTAGTTCTCCAACTCGGAGAATTTAATTTTAATGTGACGTTTTCCGGCACGCACTACCAGACTGTCCTTATCAGACAACACCGCAATAGCGATAACAAATTCTTCTCTTTCGGCAACACGCTTAGGGGCGATCTGCATAATTTTATTGCCTTTACCTCTGGCAAGCATGGGTAATTCACTGACCGGAAATACCAGCAAGCGCCCCTCATTACTGACCGCTGCTAACCACTGATTTTCAAGGCTTTCTATTTCCGCAGGCATCAAAACATGAGCGCCTTTTGGCAGGCTGATCGCAGCTTTCCCCGAACGGTTTTTTGTCACCAAATTTTCCAGCTTGGTAACAAAACCATAACCCGCATCAGAGGCCATTAGCAGCAATCGACCTGGTTCGCCAATCGCAACTCCTTCAAACTGTGCGCCACTCGGTGCACTTAAACGCCCGGTCAATGGTTCTCCCTGCCCTCTCGCAGAGGGTAGCGTATGACCGGCTAAGGTGTACGCGCGGCCGGTTGAATCCAGGAAAACAACATTTTGATTGCTGCGTCCCTTGGTATGTGTCAGATAGCTGTCTCCCGATTTATAGGTCAGTGTACTGGCATCAATATCGTGTCCTTTTGCAGCTCGAGCCCAGCCTTGTCTCGATAACACAACCGTAATGGGTTCTGAGGTCAATAGATCCGTCTCGCTATAGGCTTGAGCGTCAGAGCGTACGACAATCGGTGAGCGCCGGTCATCACCGTATTTCTCCGCATCTGTTATGATCTCTTTTTTTATCAGCGTCTTAAGCCGCGCATTGGAACCCAGTATTTTCTCCAGGTCAATGCGTTCCAGGTCGAGCTCTGATTGCTCACCCCGGATCTTCATCTCTTCCAGTTTAGCCAAGTGACGTAATTTTAGATCCAGTATCGCCTCTGCCTGTACCGAAGAAAGATCAAAGCGCTGCATCAAAACCATTTTCGGCTTATCTTCATGCCGTATAATCGCAATCACCTCATCAAGATTAAGATAGGCAATCAGCAAACCATCCAAGACATGTAATCTATCCAGAACCAGATCCAGGCGATGCTGTAGTCGTCGCCGAACTACATCGGTGCGATAGGTCAACCACTCCCCTAGCACCCCGGTTAAACTTCGCACCTGAGGCCGACCGTCCAGGCCAATCATATTGAGGTTCACACGATAGGTGCGTTCCAGGTCGGTGGTAGCGAACAAATGGGCCATCAACGCTTCAATATCTACGCGGTTTGAACGGGGTGTAATGACCAGTCTTGTAGGGTTCTCATGATCTGACTCATCCCGCAAATCAGAAACCATAGGTAGCTTTTTAGCCTGCATCTGAGATGCAATTTGCTCCAGCACCTTAGCCCCTGATACCTGATAGGGTATGGCTGTAACAATAATATCGGCACCCTCAGTATCATA
>CBDUGR010000316.1:0-3818 GCA_965366515.1 uncultured Gammaproteobacteria bacterium
TCTTTTTAATGGCAGGGGCTTTTTCTGATACTTGCGCTTCTTTAGCCTTTAATTCCGACAGTTTTTTTGCGGCCTGATCAGCTGCTTTATTAACCTTAGCGAGCTCTGTTTTAGCTTGCTCCTTATGCTTAGCGAGATTATGTTTCTCTCGCTGCACACGCCAAGTCCGCTCGTAGGCTGCTACAGCCTTTTTCCAGTCTTTCTCTGCAACTTCTACCAGCTTGTGTCCGTAGTGCTTTAACCTTTCTTCAACCTCTGCTTCAACCGCCTTTACTTTTGCCTCAACTTTCTCGGCTTCCTGCTTGATTTTCGTCAGCTGTTCCTTGATATGCAATTCAGACATTGACTTTTCCAGCTTGGCCAGTTCCTTCTTTGCTTTCTCAACGTTCCGCTTGTTGGCAGCAGAGGCGGCAGTTGCAGCCTTGTTACTGGTAGCTTTGGCTTTCACCTGTGCCTGCGCTACTTTCTTTTTGACCAATGCTAGTTCTTTTTGTATTTTCGCTAACATCTTATCAACTGCTGAGTCAGCTGTTTTTTTACCCGTAGGTTTTTTAGCTGGGGACATAGCTCTTCTCCGTTAGTTCCTTAACAAAAGGTCTATTCTAAACTGCTAGTAATCTGATTACGAATATCTTCTACTGAGCCCAGTCCATCGACTATTCGATAAACCGGAGCCCTTTTTGAATCCACTTTAGCCCATTCAGTATAATAGCTTACCAATGGTTTTGTCTGCTCATGGTAAACACTTAAACGTTTCCTGACAGTCTGTTCTGTATCATCATCGCGCTGAACCAAATCTTCGCCGCTCAAGTCATCTTTACCCTCCTCTTTAGGTGGGTTGTAGATAACATGATAGATCCGACCGGAAGTCGGGTGCACTCTGCGACCACTCAGACGCTTGACGATCTCTTCATCGGCCACATCAATCTCTATCACATAATCTATTTCAATCGCCGCATCTTTCAACGCCTGAGCCTGTGGAATAGTGCGGGGAAATCCATCAAAAAGGAAGCCATTCTTGCAGTCTTGCTGTTGAATACGCTCTTTAACTAACCCAATAATTATATCATCGGAAACCAAGCCTCCTGCATCCATGATACCCTTCGCTTTAAGCCCTAATTCAGTTCCTGCTTTAACAGCGGCTCTGAGCATATCACCCGTTGAAATCTGAGGAATGCCATATTGCTCAGTAATGAATTGAGCCTGAGTACCCTTACCTGCACCCGGTGCCCCCAATAATATAATGCGCATAGTCGCGTGACTCCCATCTTTTCAATTTTAATCCTGAATGACTATAACTGCTTTTAGTGTGGGTTAAAATCCCTTTATCAAAATGTCCCGATTCAGCAAATTTATTCAACGTCCTGTGTTTTTGCTAGCTGCCACTCCAACTCCAACTGTTGTGGATTCAAGGATTTCATGCGTTTATTTTGCGACGCCACAGATTTTTCTACCCGGGCAAAACGTTTTTCAAACTTCAAATTTGCGGACCTTAGCGCCATTTCTGGATTGACCATTAAATGACGTGCAAGATTAACGCAGGTGAACAGCAGGTCCCCTACCTCATCAACGATATCCTCACTTTTGCGACTTTCGATCGCATCCTTAAGTTCTGCCACCTCTTCGGCCAACTTATCCCAAACACCTTCGATATTCGGCCAATCAAAACCCTCACGCGCTACAGCCTGCTGTACTTTAAAAGCCCTCATCAATGCTGGTAACGCCAAAGGAACTGTATCCGTCAGGTTTGCGTCTTTTGTTTCCGGGTTTTTGAGTTGTCGCTCCTCCTCTTTTATTCGCTGCCAATTTTCTTTTATCTGGTGTTCATCAATCTCAATATTGCGGCTTCCTGCTGACTCCAGGGTACCCTGCGGAAACACATGAGGGTGCCGACGCAGCAGTTTTTCAGTAATCGATGAAACCACATCATTAAAATCAAAGGCTTGCTCTTCTTTTGCTAATTGCGAATAAAAAATAACCTGGAACAACAAGTCTCCCAATTCCAGTCTGAGCTCGGATAGATCTCCACGCTCTATCGCATCAGCGACTTCATAAACCTCTTCCAGGGTATGGGGAAGAATAGTCTGGTAATTCTGCTTCAGATCCCAAGGACAGCCGTGTTCAGGTGATCTCAAATCACTCATCACCTGCAGCAGGTCTTTAAGATGGTAGTTCGGCATGCGCAGCCTTTGTCTTTTGATAATCCCAGGATTTATGGAATACCGATATTTTGTAACCGTACCCGCCCTCAGCTCAACCGCCCTGGCGGTACCTTTTCACATCGATAATATTGGGTATCTGACTGATTTTTGTCAGTACTTTCCCCAGTATCTCAAGGTTTGACACCTCAAGAGTAAGCGTAAAATCAACCAGATTATTTGTATGATCAAAAGTACTGGTTAAAGCCGTAACATTAACAGCTTCGTTGGCAACCACGGCTGTAATATCCCTAATCAGTCCCGTACGGTCAAACGCTCTAATTGATATATCCACCGGATATCGGCCTTTCTGCTGACTGCCCCACTGAACATCAATTATTCGTTCCGGCTCTTCCTGTTTTAAACGCAATACATTACTGCAATCCTTGCGATGTATCGACACACCCCGGCCCTGGGTAATATATCCGGTGCAGCCCTCTCCCGGTATGGGTTTACAGCAACCGGCGATACTGGAAAGCAGGTTTCCAACACCTTTAAAATCAATATCCCCGGCGAAATCAGTAATTGTCCCCTCTTTGCCTAACATCAGGTCGAGCTGGTCTTTTGTCGAATTCGGTTCCAGCTGTTCCTGCGCTGAGTTGACTACCTGCCCCAACCTCAGGTCACCGGCACCTACGGCGGCAAAAAGATCTTCCGCCGACTTGTAATTGAGTTTTGGGGCCAGCAAATCAAAATTTACTTTATCCAACGCCATTCGCTTCAGTTCTCGCTCAACCATATCTCTGCCGGCTGCTTCATTTTTCTCCTTGTTCTGGAGCTTAAACCAATGCTGAATTTTCGTTCGGGTTCGAGATAGATTGACATAACCATGCGCCGGGTTGAGCCAATCTCGGCTTGGCGCTGCATTCTTGGCGGTTAATATTTCAACCTGCTCACCGGTTTTTAAGCGATAGTTCAGCGGGACAATTCGACTGTTCACCTTTGCGCCACGACAATGGTGCCCTACCTCTGTATGTACCCTATAGGCAAAATCTATTGGCGTTGCTCCCTGCGCCAGGTCAACGACATGCCCCAAAGGGGTATAAACGTAAATACGGGCATCCTCAATATCAGCGTGCAATTCATCCGCAAGCGAACCCAGATCACCCACCTCTTCATGCCATTGCAGCACCTGCCTTAGCCACTCTATCTTCTTTTCGTAGCTGCGCTCGGATTTCGCGTCGTCTGTCCCTTTATAACGCCAATGGGAGCACACACCGTATTCTGCATCTTCATGCATGGCATGCGTGCGAATTTGAATCTCCAGCGTCCGCCCGGCAGGCCCAGTCACAGCGGTATGCAAGGATTGATAGCCATTTCGTTTGGGTGTTGCTATATAGTCGTCGAATTCTTTGGGGATGTGGCGCCATAAGTTATGGACAATTCCCAACGCGGTATAACAATCACTGATCCCCGGCACCAGTACTCTTACTGCACGGATGTCGTGAACCTGATCGAAATCTATATTTTTGCGCTGCATTTTACGCCAGATACTATAGATATGTTTTACCCGGCCTGTAACGACTGCGTCAATACCATGCTCTTTGAGCTTGCTCTCCAGCAGCCGTATCATCTCGGAGATATAACGCTCTCGATCGAGTCGTTTCTCATCGAGCCGCC
>CBDUGR010000317.1:0-3812 GCA_965366515.1 uncultured Gammaproteobacteria bacterium
CAAAATAATGCGCTACCCATCATCAAGCTGGATACGGCTGAAGAAAAGCTGGCAGTTAACGCTGATCTGGATAAGTTGGTCAGCATCATTGGGCATCTTGTGCAAAATGCCCAGTAAGCGACAGCAGAGGACGGTTGGGTTAAATTGTGCCTTTATAAAAGTGATAATCAGGCTATTATTGAAGTGGAGGATAATGGATGCGGTATGGATCAGCACTTTATCCGCGAAAGGCTGTTTAAACCTTTCGATACGACCAAAGGGAATGCAGGGATGGGCATTGGGGTGTTCGAGGCGCGCCAGCTGGTTCGTGGCTATGGCGGCCAAATAGAGGTCGAAAGTGAGCCGGGTAAAGGCACTCTCTTTCGATTGCAGTTGCCTCTGGCCGATAGAAAGTTGACGGAAAATTCAGCGGAGAGAGAAGTCGTTTGAGCAAAGCAAAAGAAGAAAAGCCCAATAATGTGTTGTTGGCGATTGAAGACGATGCGGGAATTCAGAAGCAGCTGAAGTGGTGCTTTGAGGATTACCAGGTGGTAGTTGCCGGAGACCGTGAAACCGCCATTAAAGAGTTGCGGCGATATGAGCCCAGTGTTGTTACTTTGGATCTTGGATTACCGCCTGATCCAGCTAATGCAACCGAAGGTTTGCGCACCCTTGAGGAAATTCTTAGTCTGGCGCCGCAAACCAAAGTCGTCGTCGTTACCGGTAATGATGATCGCGAAAACGCCGTGAAAGCGATTGGTATGGGTGCTTATGACTTCTACCAAAAGCCTATTGATGTGGAAATTCTGGGGCTCATTATTGACCGGGCTTTCCGATTGCGTGCTCTGGAGGATGAAAATCAAAGGCTTTCGCTGAATATAGGGGAAATGCCTCTTGATGGTGTGATTGCCAGCAGCCAGAAAATGTTAAAGATTTGTCGAACCATCGAAAAAGTGGCCCCTACCGATGTGACGACCTTGCTGTTGGGTGAGAGCGGCACGGGTAAAGAAGTGCTTGCCAAAGCACTCCACAATATGAGTCCTCGTAAGGATAAGGCCTTTATAGCGATCAACTGTGCGGCGATTCCTGAAAATCTTTTGGAAAGTGAGCTTTTTGGTTATGAAAAAGGTGCTTTTACAGGCGCAGTAAAGCAGACCAAAGGTAAAATAGAGTACGCAGATGGTGGTACATTTTTCCTGGATGAAATTGGTGATTTGCCGATGGCGTTACAGGCAAAATTACTGCGATTTCTGCAAGAGAGAACCATTGAACGCATAGGCGGGCGTATGGAGATTCCCGTCGATGTCAGGGTGCTCTGCGCAACCCACCAGGACTTGAAGAAGCTGATCGAGACAGGCCTGTTTCGAGAAGATCTTTACTATCGTTTATCTGAAATCACTGTGGATATTCCACCACTTAAGGAACGGGACGGAGATGTTATTCTTATAGCGCGAGCTATCCTGAACAGGTGCGCGCAAAAGCACAATAAAGCGGTGAAGAATTTCACCACAGATGCGCTGGACGCCATGACGGCCTACAGTTGGCCGGGGAATATTCGGGAGCTGGAGAATAAAATTAACCGAGCTGTCATTATGGCCGACGGTAAGCAGGTTTCAGCTGAGGATCTTGAACTGGATAACGAGTTGGAAGGGCGGAGGACGATGCCGTTTAACCTCAAGGAGGTTAGGGAGTCGGCAGAGGGTGATGTGATACGGCGTGCTATGAATTATGCTGAAGGTAATGTTTCAAAAACAGCTGAGTTATTAGGTGTGACAAGACCAACGCTGTATTCTTTGATGGGGAAGTATGGGATTGCTGAGGTTGAGTGACTCCTGGGGCAGATCATTTGATTAAAATCGCCCGATATGGATGTTATTTCAGGAGTTCCGCAGGGAGACCGGGAGCAGAACATTGAAAGAGTCTAAATCAGACTTTTTAATCGAACGCTATGCCTGTTGGATTATTCACCATAGAGCCCTAGTGTTGGTCAGTTCCCTTTTGATAGTAGCCCTGATCGCCTATGGCGCGCGCAATCTAACTTTGGTAGATGACTATCGAATTTACTTTAGCAAAGATAATCCCCAATTGCTGGCCTATGAGGCATTGGAAAATTCTTACACCAAGAATGATAATATTCTGCTGGCGGTCAGTCACTCAAGTGATAACGTATTTCATCCCGAGGCCATAAAAGCACTAAGATTTCTTACCGATCAGGGATGGCAACTGCCTTACTCCCAGCGTGTTGATTCAATTATAAATTTTCAATACACCTATGCAGATAATGATGATCTGGTTGTTGAAGGGTTGTTTGAGTCTGACTCCGATTTTACTCGTCTATCTTTTGTAGATAGGACGAAGATAGCTGTTTCGGATCCGCGCCTGGTTGATCGCCTGATGGCACCAGATGCTAAAGTGACAGGAATACTTATCAGTTTTGAAATGCCAGATAATGAACCTGCTGCATTGGGTAAACTGGTGAGCGAAGTTCGTAATCTGGCGCAGGAGACCGAAGACAAATTTGATGGCGTGCAGTTGCACATTGGCGGAGTGTTAATGGTAAATGCAGCCTTTCAAGAGGTGGGGCACAAGGACTCGGTCACTTTAATGCCCTTGATGTACTTGGGTATTATGCTATCAATTTTGTTTCTGCTTCGTTCTTTCAGCGCGCTTATAGCGGTCGTTTTGCTGATTACTTTATCAGTGGTTAGCGCGCTGGGGTTGGCTGGTTGGTCAGGGCTTTATTTGTCTATCTCGTCGATTGCAGCACCTACCATGATAATGACCCTGGCTGTTGCAGACGCGATACATCTCCTGGTGTCAATGTTTCGTTTTCTTGCTGAGGGACAAAGTAAAAACAGGGCGCTGATTAATAGCATTAAGGTCAATTTCCTGCCGGTGGCGCTTACCAGTTTGACCACTGCCATAGGTTTTTTGACTTTCAATTTTATCGATGTCCCACCCTTTAGGGATTTTGGCAATATTAGTGCTGCAGGGATTTTTACTGCGTTTATCCTATCAATCACATTTTTACCTGCCTTTATCGCAAGCGTTAAAATAAGCCCTGGAGGAACTTTAAATCTGATCGGCGACAAAAGCATGGACAAATTTGCGGGCTTTGTTTTGCGTAATCGGAACAGGTTGTTATGGGTAATGTTTGTTATCGCAGTTTTTCTGTTGGGGGCGATTGCTAAAAACGAGGCAAATAATGAGATGGTTAAGTTTTTTAGCCCTGAATTTGAATTTAGGGCTGACAGTGATTATATACAGAAAAATCTGACCGGGGTATATCCGGTAGAGTTTTCCATCCCTTCGTCAGGCACTAACGGTGTCACTGATCCTGAGTATCTAAAGGGACTGGATGCTTTCGCACAGTGGTTAAGAAAACGTCCTGAGGTGGAACATGTCAGTGTGTTTTCCGATACCATGAAACGGCTGAATATGAATTTGCATGGTGACGACCCACAATGGCACCACTTGCCAGAGAGTAAAGCACTGGCGTCTCAATACCTGTTACTCTACGAGCTGTCTTTACCTTATGGTTTGGATTTGAATAATCAGATTAATCTGGACAAGTCGTCGACCAGAGTGGTTGCGACCTTGGCGGGCGTTTCTACCAACGAGGTCAGAGCATTTCGCGATGATAGCGAACATTGGCTCAATGGGAATATTCCCGACATGTTTGGTCGAGCGGTTGGCGTCAGCATAATGTTTTCCGATATTTTTAAACGCTCAACGGATACGATGATCAAGGGTGTATTGGCAGGCATGTTTGCGATCTCACTCATACTGATTTTCGCATTACGCAGTATTAAACTTGGCTTATTGAGCTTAAT
>CBDUGR010000318.1:0-3805 GCA_965366515.1 uncultured Gammaproteobacteria bacterium
TGGACGTTTGGTTCAGCAAAAGATGCTGCCCAATTCGCCATCCACTCTTTTTAACTATCGGCTTGAGCATTACATTCGCCCGGCAAATTATCTGGCCGGCGACTTTGTTGACTACCATCAGGTGAGCGAATCCAAGTTGGTTTTTTATCTGGCTGATGTGACTGGCCATGGCGCTGCATCAGCATTTGTTACAGTACTGATGAAACAGCTGTCCACACGCTCTCGAAAACATTATTCAAAGGATCACCGGCATGAGGTCAAATCTGCCGCCTGGATGTTAGGTTGGATCAACGAGAATGTGCTCGAAGCGGAATTGGATAGACATATGACCATATTTTTAGGGGTCATTGACAAGGATAAAAATACGCTCAATTACAGTTATGGCGGTCATTTTCCACAGGCAATATTCAGCAGTCCGGAGGAGACCTGTTTTCTTGATGGCAGAGGTTTTCCTGTCGGCTTATTTGAGGGGGTGGAGTATGAAGACCATTACCTTGAATTGCCGGATAAGTTCTGTATTTCACTGTTTTCAGACGGTGTGTTGGAAATACTGCCGCAAAAGGATTTGTCTGATAAAGAGGCGTATTTGTTAGATTTAATCGGTAGCGGGAATAATAGCGTAGATGCTATTGTCAAAGCACTGGGGCTAGTGGGAAACAAGCAGTGTCCGGACGATATTTCGTTTCTGATATTGCATAATGAGTCTTCTGATGAGTAATAGCGGTAAAATCCTGGTAGCAAAGAAGAATGGTGTTTATGTGCTGAAGTTTGTAGGCGATGTGCGTCTCACTCTCTGTACTGCTCTGGATATTTTTCTAGAGCGCATGATGTCTGATCTGGAGTTAAAAGCGGTCTTTATTGATTTGGCAGATACCGATGGTATTGACAGTACCTCTTTAGGGTTTTTAGCAAAAATATCAATTTTGACCAAGAAGTATTGTAACTGGATTCCAACTATTATCTCTATCAATAAGGATATTACAAGAATCCTGTTGAGTATGGGCTTTGACTCTGTATTTCATATTGTCGAGAGCCGGCTGGATGACGCCGGATCGTTGCATAAGCTCCCTATGTTGGAAAGCTCCGAGGAGGAAACCAGGGAAATGGTGGTTGAGGCCCATAAAATTCTAATGGACCTGAATGATGAAAACAGGGAAAAGTTCAAAGAGCTGGTTGATATGTTGGAGGGGCAGTGAATATTAGCCCGAATAGAGCATTAGCCCGAATATTTCACCAGTACACCTAAGATAGCTCATACATCTTGGCTTTGATCTGAAATCGCCTTAGTGACGGTTTGTCACCGGCATGTGGCTGGCCAGCGATAGGTTATAGATCTCTTTCATGATTACCTGCTGCTAGTTTTAACCGTATAAAATCTTTGTGTGAGAGATAAATTAATTCAGCAACCTTCCTGATCAGGTGTTCTTCATACTTGTCCAGATCCCCGTCGGCGTAGGCAACTTGCCACATACAGATGATAAGCTCAAGTTTTTGGTCATAGCTGTAATAATCATTAATCATGCGAGTGAACTGATACAGTGAGCTGCTATGGTGCAGCTCTTGCTCTGCGAGTTTCAGTAGTGAGTCAAGTGTTACTGGGTCTAGCTCAAAACAGTTACGCAATGCGTTGAGCACTGCATTAGACTCATCTTTGGTTAGCTCAAAATCGGCTTTGGTAACTTCAATCAATAGTGCTGCGGTTGCCAGCTGAATGATTTGCTCTTCGCTGAGAGTGTTTTCATTTTTGTCAATTTCAAGGTATGTACTAAAGAACTGCTTTATGCTGACCAGCATGGTATGCATCCATCTCCAAAATCAAAGTTTCCAGTTTACCCTGATCAATCGCAAAATTACGAATGCCTTCTGCCAGTTTTTCTGTAGCCATCGGGTCCTGGTTCAATTCCCAGCGAAACAGCTGTTCATCTATTGCGGCCTGTCGCTCAATGGGCTCGCATTGGTGGCTTGAAAGCTGGCGCTCCAGAATACCTTGGTCCTGCTGTAACTCAGTCATCAGCTGAGGGCTAATAGTGAGCCGGTCACATCCGGCAAGCTGCTCTATTTCTCCAGTGTTACGGAAGCTGGCGCCCATCACAATGGTTTTGTAGTCATGCTGCTTGTAATAATGATAAATCCGGGTGACAGACAGCACACCGGGGTCTTCTTCTGGCGCATAATAATCGCGCCCGCTATCCTTTTTATACCAGTCGAGAATACGACCCACAAAGGGTGAGATCAGTGTGACACCGGCTTCAGCGCAGGCTACCGCTTGAGTGAAATTAAACAGCAATGTAAGGTTGCAGCGAATACCCTTTTTTTCCAGCTGTTTCGCGGCACAGATACCCTCCCAGGTAGAGGCAATCTTGATCAGGATCCGGTCCTTGTCTATGCCTGCTTGCTGGTAAAGGTCAATTAGATGCTCAGCCTGCTTAATACTCTCATCGGTATTAAAAGAGAGCCGGGCATCCACTTCGGTGGATACTCGCCCGGGAATCACCTTTAGAATTTCGACACCAATATTAATGGCGAATTTTTGTAGTGTATTCTGTAAGCGCTGGACTTCGTTGCCGGGCTGTTGTTTGGCCCAGTCGATTGCATCGAGAAGGAAGTCAGTATACTCCGGGTTCTGCGCGACTTTAAACAGCAGAGAGGGGTTGGTGGTTGCATCTTCCGGCTGGTAGGCCTTGATGGCATTGAATTCTCCGGTATCGGCGACGACCACCGACATTTTTTTTAACTGTTCCAGTTTATTACTCATGGTACTCACTAAAAATGGTTAAGTATTGAAAGATTATAGTCGGATAGGCCGCAAAGGGTTAATGTTTTAGCCGGTAATCAGACTTGCTGCTGACCTAAGTATATCTGTATCAGCGCTTTCTTTATGAATGTTTTCACTGAGAAAACGGCGAAAAAGGCGTGCGCCTGGTTGCCCATGAAACAACCCAAAAGTGTGTTTGGCCATATGCTTTAGCTGGGTGCCACTGGCAACCTGTTTTTCCGCATATTGAATAAACTGTTCAAGGATTTCGTGGCGTGTTGGCACTTTTACAGATTTACCAAATATTTGTTGGTCAACCAGCGCTAGTACGTAGGGGTTATGGTAAGCCTCTCGACCAATCATTACGCCATCCACTTTCTGTAAATGCGCCTGTGACTGCTCAAGACTGGTAATGCCTCCGTTGATAATAATTTCGAGACTAGGGAAGTCATTTTTTAGGCGATACACGCGCTCATAGTTAAGCGGTGGTATTTCACGATTTTGCTTTGGACTCAGACCCTGCAAAATAGCTTTGCGAGCATGCACGATAAAAGTGCTACATCCCGAATCTGCAATGCACGCAATAAAACGATTGAGGTGGCTATAGCTGTCCTGGTCATCGATACCAATACGGCATTTAACGGTAACAGGAATGTTTACTGCTTTTTGCATTTCATGGATACAGTCAGCAACAGTTTTTGGCTGCGCCATCAAGCAGGCGCCAATAGATCCGTTTTGAACCTTGTCGCTGGGGCAGCCTACGTTCAGGTTAACCTCATCGTAACCCCATTGTTCGGCGATCTTTGATGCCTCTGCCAACTCTTTAGGGTTACTTCCCCCAAGTTGCAGAGCGACCGGGTGCTCTGATGGATCAAAGCCGAGCAAATAGTTGAGATCACCCCTTAAAACCGCCCCGCTGGTGACCATTTCTGAATAGAGCAGGGTATAACGACTGATCAGGCGCAGCAGATAGCGGCAGTGTTTATCTGTGTACTCCATCATGGGTGCGACGGAAAGCCTTCTGTCTATATAATTGCTTTTAAAATCAAT